>DATEHD010000378.1:0-2680 GCA_035279765.1 Candidatus Krumholzibacteriia bacterium
TTTCCATGAAGGGGAGGAGTGGACCGGCGAGCAGGTCGCAAAGATCGCCGAGGAGATCTACGGCCCGGTCACCAGCGTCTACCACTACGAGCCCAAGCGCACCCACTTCGTCATCCTGGACACCCAGGACTACGCCAACGGCGCCGCCTTCTACTACGACGACAAGGTGGAGATCTGGGCCACCAACCTCGAGTTCAACCTGCGCGGCACCACCGAGTGGCTGCGCAACGTGGTGACCCACGAGTACACCCACATCGTGTCGATCCAGGCGGGGATGAAATTCCCGAAGCGGATTCCCGCCTTCTACTTCCAGGCCATCGATTTTGAAAAAGAAAAACGCCCCGACGTGATCAACGGCTATCCCGACGTGATCGTGTCGTATCCGATCACCGGCACGGTGGTGCCCGGCTGGTGGGCCGAAGGTGTGGCGCAGTTCCAGTCGCCCAGCATGCGCAACGACTGCTGGGACACGCACCGCGACATGATCCTGCGCGCGGGCGTGGTCGAAAACAAGATGCTGGGCTACGACGACATGGGCTATCTCGGCCACCGCGGTATCGACAACGAGAAGGTGTATGACCACGGTTTCGGGCTCGTGCGCTACATCGCCCAGACTTATGGCGACAGCGCCATCGTCAAGATCAACAAGCATCTCGGCGACTGGAACCGCCTCACCATCGACGGCGCCATCAAGGACGTGACGGGAAAGACGGGCAAGCAGGTGTACGCCGACTGGAAAGTTGCGCTCAAGCGGCGCTATGACGCCGAGCTCGTCCCCGTGTACAAGAACCCGCGCGAAGGCGCCGTGCTCTCCGACGACGGCTACATGACGCTGGGGCCCTCGTTCAGCCCCGACGGCAAGACGGTGGCCTTTCTCTCCAACAAGGGAAGCGACTACGCGGCGACGGATCTGTACCTGATCGGCCGCGACGGAAAAAATCTCGACCACCTGGCGGACGACGCGTCGTCGCGTCCGTACTACTCGCACGACGGCAAGAAGCTTGTGTACGCGCGGCACGAGAGCGCCGACATCTACAAGTCGAAGATCAGCGATCTGTTCACCTACGACCTCGCGAACAAGAAAGAAACGCGCATCACCCAGAAGCTGCGCGCGGCGGAGCCGTCGTGGTCGCCCGACGACAGACAGCTCGTGTGCGTGTTGAACGGAGATGGAACCCATCGCCTGGCCGCGATGGATCCGGATGGAAAGAACCTCAAGGTGATTTACGGTTCGCAGAAGGGCGAGCAGTTCTACAACCCGCAGTTCTCACCGGATGGGAAGCGCATCCTGTTCGGTATTTTCACGACCGGCTCGCGCGACCTGGCGTCTGTCGCGATGGACGGCTCGGATTTTCGCTACGAGCTGCGCACCGACAACGACGAGCGCGACGCGAAATACGCGGCCGACGGCCGCGCGATCGTGTTTGCATCGGATCGCTCGGGAATCTTCAACATCTACTCCATGAACGTGGAGACTCGTGCGATAACGCAATTGACCAACGTGATCGGCGGCGCGTTCATGCCCGACCGCGCGAGTGATGGCGCTGTCGTGTACGCCCAGTACACAGGCAAAGGCTATCGCGTGTCGCGGCTCGAGAGCACCGAGGCGCCTGTCGACACGCTGACGCCGGATGCATACGCCGTGCGCAGCGCGGGCGAGTTCGACGAGTGCAAGCAGCTGAAGGACCGGCCCGAAGAAGTGAAGGCGAGCGTCATGCCGGCCGGGAGCGTGGTCACCGAGGATGTGGCGTCGAACGGTGTCGTGGACACGACGCATGTTGCCGTGCCCACCGACTCGACCACTTCGGCCAGCGCACCGACGCCGACTCCCCCGGCCACCAGTGCGGCGGTCACGCCGGCCGCCCACGGGCCCGAGGGCACCGCGTCGCCCTCCGCCGCCAATGCGGTTCCGTACGACTGGGACTACACAGGCTTCCAGTTTTATCCGCGCGTGGTGCTCTGGGACGGCGTGCCGCGCCTGGGGCTGTTTGCCAGCACCAACGAAATCATGGACCGCCAGTCGCTCTTTTTCGGCGGTTCCTACGGCACCAACGGTGAGTACGACGCCATTATCAACTTCGAGCTGCGCCGGTTCTTCCCCGTCATTTTCATGCAGTATTACAAGGTGCGCGAAAAGTACGACGATCGCTTCGCGGTTCCCGATCTCGACAGGTACTACTTCCTCAAGTACACGTACGATGTGTGGAGCGCCGACGTCGGCCTGCGCTTCGAGTTCGAGGATCCGTACAGCCTCACGCATCGCAATGACATGTCGATATGGTGGGACCACAGCGAGTACAAGATTCACGGTGACCCGTCGTTCATACCGCTCAACGATCCCAATGCGTCCCCGCAGCAGGACCAGGAATTCGGCTGGAAGTACTACAACGCCAACGAGGCGCACGCGAAGTGGTACTACAAGAAAATCAAGCGGTCGATGGATTCGGACATCAACCCGCGCGGCGGCCGGGAGTTCGACCTCGAGGCGATGTACGCCAACGACGACCTTTTCGTCGATGGAACCTTCGATTACGGGAACCAACCGCACTTCACGAAGTTCAAATTCGGGCAGTACACGCTCGACTACAAGGAGTACATCCCGCTCCCGGCGTGGCAGCACACGCTGCAACTGCGCTTCATGTCGTCGATTATCGACAACAACGTGGATGATTTCTTCTGG
>DATEHD010000379.1:0-7025 GCA_035279765.1 Candidatus Krumholzibacteriia bacterium
AATTTCGCCAGCGCCAGTCGGCGGCGTACAACCTGCAGGGAAAGCTCACCTACACCCAGGAGAACGGGGTGAAGGTCAACGGCGAAGCGATCTACTCCACGTCGCGTTCCGACGACTATCTCAACAACTGGAATGTGAGCGGCTACGTGGGAAAGCTCTGGTATTTCCAGGAGCTCGTGTACGCGGTCGCGCCCTCCCCGGGTGAAACCGAAGTGATGGAGTTCGGCCGCGTGCGCACGTTCAACCACGGCCCGTGGGCGGAAATCAAGGACGAGGCGACACGGGTGCGACGGCTGCACGTTCGCCCCGTGATTGTGCAGGCGCTCGAACGCACGGATGACGGTACGCAGCGCCTCGTCACCTACACCAACTTTCGCGCAGCCGACCTGCGCATCGCCAACCGTGTCGTGACGGTGGTGTGGGACGAGGCGCTGCACGCGAGCGACGGCACCGTCACGGGCTACAAACCGTGGGTGCTCTTCGAAGGATTTCAGCGCCAGTTGAGTCCGTTCAAGCCCTACCTGGACGACGCCGCCGGCGCGGACTCGGCCTATGTTCCGTTCAACTCCGCGACGCACACGCCGGAGACGCGCTCCGACAATCTGCAGCTCAAGATCGGCTTCACGCGCGCCGTCTCGCAGCGCCTGAGTTACGCGCTCAACCTGAGCCGCCTCGACCTGCACACGCGCGCCACCGTGCTCGATGAGAATGGAAATCCCAAAACACCGGCCGAGT
This sequence comes from Candidatus Krumholzibacteriia bacterium, assembly GCA_035279765.1. Lineage (GTDB taxonomy): Bacteria > Krumholzibacteriota > Krumholzibacteriia > WVZY01 > JAKEHA01 > JAKEHA01. The sequence goes on from DATEHD010000379.1 coordinate 736, forward strand.
TCAGCACGGCGGGATTGCCGGTGACGCTGCCCAACGGCACGGTGCTAACCGGCGGCGTTACCACGCCCACGTGGTACACCGACGACCATGTCCCGTACCTGGTCACCGCCTACGATTACCCGTACTACAAGGATCAGCATTCGGTGCAGTGGCTGATGCGCGGCGATGTGACGTCGGAGAGAATCAAGGGACACCGCGTCAAAACCGGCGTGCAGGTGATCTACAACAATCTCATGAACGACGAGCGCGCGTTCCCTGCGCAGCAGCGCATCAACACCGCCACCGGACTGGTGCAGCAGGGACTGGACGTGAATCTCTACCGCAGTTTCAACACCGAGGGAGCGGCGTACGTGCAGGACAAGTGGGAGCACGAGGGCATGGTGATCAACGGTGGTGTTCGTTTCGAGTGGCTCGCGGTTGGCAACAACGATGAGATCGTGATCACCAACTCGGCCATCGATCCGCGCGTCGACACCTTCAAGACGAATCTCTCGCCGCGTCTGGGCGTGGCGTTCCCGATCACCGATCGCGACAAGTTCTTCTTCCACTACGGACGTTTCACGCAGTGGCCGAGCCGCGTCTATCTCTTCCACTCCCAGGACCCGATCGGCACCACGGGAACGCTGGGCAATCCGAATCTGCAACCCGAGTTGACCGTGTCGTACCAGGCTGGCATCGCGCACCAGTTCACCGACGACGTGGTGGCCAATTTCGTCGTGTTCAACAAGGACATCTACGGCCTGATCTCGTCGACACAGGTGACTGACGATTCGACGGGCATTCAATCGCTGCGCTACGTGAACAGGACGTACGCCAGCTCGCGCGGCGTCGAGATCTCGCTGGAGAAACGACTCACGCGGCGTGTGGGCTTCGAGGTGTACTACACGTATTCCTTCGCGGACGGCGTCGCGTCCGACGCCGATTTCGGCCGCTCCGCGGCGGGGCTGACGCATCTGCCGACCGACGAGCAGCCGCTCGACTGGGACCAGCGCCATACCTTCAACATGACACTGCGCCTGGCGGACCGGAACCAGTGGGGCGCGACGGCAATTTATTCCTACGGCTCGGGTCTGCCGTGGACACCTGTCGACCGCTTTGCCCGTCTGCAGGATCCGGCGCTGGAGAATTCACGCCGGCTGGAGCCGACACACCGATTGAGTCTGCAGGGACGCAAGCGGTTCAACATTTACGGTCGCGAGCTGACCATGTTTTTCGAAGGACGCAACCTGCTCGACGATGACGTCCTGCTTCCCGGCGGCACGGCCCCGGTGGCGTTTCCCACGCTCGAAGCGGCCTCCACCGATGGAGGCTCCTATCTCACCGAGACGGGGCACTACGGCGGGGCCTATCTGCAGGACAACAATGACGATGGCGAGGACGAGTTCTATGCGGTTCACGATCCCACGATCTGGGAGGCGCACCGCCAGTGGAGGCTGGGGTTCGGATTCGAATTTTAAGCCGGTGCACGGGGTTGACGATACCTGTGAACCCGGACATATTGTGGCTGCATCCACTGCTGGAGCACCCTCCCCCAAGTTCCCCGCGGTCCCCACCCGCGCCGGTCCGGAGAGGCCCCCACCGAGTCGAAAGCAGCCCCTCGGGCGCCTGTCCCCCACAATCCGGTAGACCGACGGATGACGCGTATTGACAACTTCTTAGACCCCACGGTATATTGCCCTCGAAGACAGTGATATTGCTGGCACTGCTTCAAAGGCTTGTGATAGAGTGCACCCCACCTGTTCGGTACTGACCGTGGCGACTAGGCGTCGCGGTCGGAACTGTCCCCACCACAACAAGTTAAGGCCGGAATTAACACGCTACCCGTGCGTTGGGTTGCTGTTGGGATCGAAAGGGGTTCGCGACATGTTCCCACGTGACTTTCGGGGCGCAAAGATTGCACTGATCGCGATTGCGCTCCTGGGTCTCGTTCATTCGATTGCTTTCGCGCAGACCGGTACCATCAAGGGGACGATCACGAAGGCCGACGGTTCTCCGCTCGGTTACGCCAACGTGATCCTGGTGGGGACGACCATGGGCGCGATGTCGCTCGCCGACGGCAAGTACTCAATCACCGCGGTGCCGCCGGGGACGTACACCGTGCGCGCCATGATGATGGGTTACAAGGCCGTCGAGAAAGCGGGCCTCGTCGTGAATATCGGTGCTTCAGTACCCGCCGATTTCAAGCTCGAGACCACCGTCGTCGCCAAGACGCAGGAAATTGTGGTTACCGCGGAGCGCGCACTCGTCGAAGTGACCGAGTCAAAAACCAGCGCGGCAGTTTCCGAACAACAACTGCAATCCATGCCCGTCGACGACGTGCTCGAAGCCGTCGGTCTCAAGGCCGGTATTGTCAAAACCGGTGACGAAATGCACGTGCGTGGCGGACGCGGCGGCGAGGTGCAGGTTCAGATCGACGGCGTTCCCGTGTCCGATCCGCTCGGCGGCGGCACCGTCGACGTCGGCATGCTGGGCACGTCCGGCTCCGAAATTGTGTCCGGCGGTATGGACGCCGAGTACGGCGACGCACAGTCCGCCGTCATTAACATTGCCACCAAAGAAGGCGGACGCCGGTTTGGCGGCGAGCTTCGCTACTTCACCGACGACTTCGGTCGCTCGGACAAAACCTATACCAACATGGATCGTCTGAGCCTCGGCTTCGGCGGTCCGACGTGGTGGAAGAATCTCCGCTACTACGCCTCCGGTGAAGCCACCTGGACCGACGGTGAGAACACCACCATCGAGCCCCGTCCCGAGCACAAGATCACCGACTTCCTGAAATTCCGGCAGCGCCAGTCGGCCCAGTACAACATGCAGGGCAAGCTCACTTACAACATGGCGCGCATGAAGCTCGACGGCGAAGCCATCTATTCGTCCTCGCGCTCGGATGACTATCTCAACAACTGGAACATCTCGGGCTACGTGGGCAAGATCTGGGAGTTCCAGACGCTCGTGTACGCCGTGGCACCCGAGCCGAACCAGCCCGAAGTTTTCGAGTTCAGCCGCATCCGCGTATTCGACAACGGTCCATGGGCGGAGATCAAGGATGAGGCGACGAGGGTGGCCAGACTGCACATCCGTCCGGTCGAAATTCAAGAGCTCGTGCGTCAGCCCGATGGTACACAAGTGGTCGTCAAGCACACCGACTTCCGCGCCGCCGACCTCAAGATCGGCAACACGATTGTGCCCGTCGTGTGGGACCAGGCCATCATGGGCGCGGACGGTGTGACAGTCACCGGCTACAAGCCGTGGGCGCTCTTCGAGGGCTTCCAGCGCCAGTTCAGCCAGTTCCAGCCGTTCCTGAGTGGCACCGCGGCGGACTCGTCGTACGTACCGTTCAATTCCGCCACGCGCACGCCCGAGACGCGCACCGAAAACCTGCAGCTCAAGGTTGGCTTCAGCCACAACATTACCAGCAAGCTTCTCTACGCGATCAAGGTGAGCCGCCTCGATCTTCATTCCAAGGCGTCGGTGCTGGATGAGAACGGTAACCAGAAGAGCCCCGCAGAGTTCAGCACGGCGGGCTTGCCGGTAACGCTTCCCAACGGGACCACGCTGACGGGCGGTATCACGACGCCGACCTGGTACACCGATGACACGGTGCCGTATTTCATCACCGCCTACGACTACCCGCTCTACACGGAGTCGCAGTCGATCCAGTGGCTGATGCGCGGCGACCTGACCTCCGAGCAGGTCAAGGGGCATCGCATCAAGACCGGCATTCAGGTTCTCTATAATGATCTGAGCAACGACCAGCGCGTGCAGCCGGCGCTCATTCGTAACAACCCGGTGACCGGGTTGCCGCAGCAGGGCCTGAACGTCAACATCTACCAGAACTTCAACGCCGAGGGCGCTGCCTACGTGCAGGACAAGTGGGAGTACGAGGGCATGGTATTGAACGCCGGCCTTCGCTACGAGTGGTTCACGGTCGGCAACAACGACAAGATCCTGATCTCCAACGAGGCCATCGATCCGAACGTGCAAACCTTCAAGTCGAACCTGTCGCCGCGTCTGGGTGTGGCGTTCCCGATCACCGACCGCGACAAGTTCTTCTTCCACTATGGTCGCTTCACGCAGTGGCCGAGCCGTCAGTACCTGTTCCAGACCCAGGATCCGGTGGGCTCGATCGGTACGCTCGGCAACCCGAACCTGCAGCCCGAGCTCACGGTTTCATACCAGGCGGGTATTTCGCACCAGTTCACCGACGACATCGCGGCCAACTTCGTGGTGTTCAACAAGGACATCTACGGTCTGATCTCGTCGACGCAGGTGACCGACGACTCCACCGGCGTACAGGCTTTCCGCTTCGTCAACCGCACCTATGCCAGCTCGCGCGGCGTGGAGCTCTCGCTCGAGAAGCGCCTCACGCGCCGGCTGGGCTTCGAGGTGTACTACACCTACTCGTTCGCGGATGGCGTGGCGTCCGATGCCGACTTCGGCCGCTCGGCCGCCGGCCTCACCCACCTGCCGACCGAAGAGCTTCCGCTCGACTGGGATCAGCGCCACACGTTCAACGTGACGCTGCGACTGGCCGACAGGAACAAGTGGGGCGCCACGGCGATCTACTCGTACGGTTCCGGCCTGCCGTGGACGCCCGTCGATCGCTTTGCGCGCCTGCAGGATCCGACCCTCGAGAACTCGCGCCGCCTGGAGCCCACCCACAAGCTGAGCCTCCAGGGCCGCAAGCTCTTCAACGTGTACGGTCGCGAGTTGACGCTTTTCTTCGAAGGGCGCAATCTTCTTGATGACGATGTGCTCCTTCCCGGCGGTACCTCACCCGGTGCATTCCCGGGTCTGGAAGCGGCCAACATGGATGGCGGTTCTTATCTGACGGAGACGGGCAAGTATGGTGGCGCCTTTCTCCAGGACACCAACGACGACGGGTTGGACGAATTCAATCCCGTCTATGATCCGACGATCTGGGAAACCCACCGCCAGTGGCGCCTCGGTCTCGGGTTTGAATTCTAGCCGTAGACGCTGGAATCTTTCAGGAGGTTCGAGAAAGTGAAATCTTTCAAACATGGTATCGCGGCGACGGTCCTTCTGGCGTTGCTCCCCGCGCACGCTTACGCGACGCAACCATTCGCCAAGGTCGGCACGTACGCGCTCCAGTTCCTGAAGATCGGCGTGTCGGCCCGTGCATCGGGCATGGGCAATGCGTTCACCGCCATCTCCAATGACGCCACGGCGACGTACTGGAACCCGGCCGGCCTGGTGGAAGTCACGCGCACCGACGTGTCGCTGTCAAACACGTGGTGGCCGGCCGACATCAAGCTCAACTTCGCGGCGGGAGCTTTCACGCTGCCGTTCATCCCGGGCACGTGGGGCGTCAGCGCCCGTGCGCTCACCATGGATCCGCAGACCGAGCGCACCGTCTTTCTCCCCGACGGAACCGGCCGTACGTTTGATGCCGGCGACATGTCGTTCGGCCTGTCGTACGCGCAGTTCTTCACGGACAAGTTCTCGGCGGGCTCGACGGTGCATTTCATTCACTCGGGTCTGGCGGAGAAGAGCATCAACACCTTCGCGGTCGACTTCGGCCTTGTGTACCGCATCGGTCTCTGGGGCATGCGCCTCGGCATGTTGATCCAGAGCCTCGGTGCCAAGGTCAATTATGACGATCGTGATTCCAAGATGCCGACCGTGTTCAAGGTCGCGATGGCGGCGACACCGTACTCGCAGGGCGTCAACAGCGTGCAGGGCGTGTTCGAGTTCACGCACCCGTCGGACAACACCGAAGTGATCCACATGGGCGCGGAATACGGATTCAACCAGTTCTTCTTCCTGCGCGGCGGCTACAACTTCAACACCGACAGTGAAGGCCTGGCAGCGGGCATGGGCTTGAAGATCGATACCAGCCAGACGTCGGATCTCACCTTCGACTATTCGTGGTCGGACCTGGGATTCCTCGGCGACGTGCACCGCATCACGCTCGGCTTCACGTACTAAGTGATGTTCGGTTACGGCAGACTTCACGCGATAGGCGCCCCGAGGGGCGCCTATCTCGTCTTGGGCACACTGCTGGCACTTGCCCTGGGCGCGCCGGACGTGCGGGCGGCCAGCCATATCGGCCGCGGCGATTTTGATTTCTTCCTCGACAGCGCCGCCTTCCGCGACCGCGACGGCAAGGTGCTCACCGAAGTCTCGCTCCGCATCCCCAGCCGCGCGCTCGAGTTCAACCAGCAGAAGGCGGGATGGACGAGCACCATCAACCTGCAGATGCTCATCACCGACGACGCGGGAAAAGAGATCCTGCGCAAACAGGAGAAGGTGGCGTTCACCGAGAAGACCCA
>DATEHD010000380.1:0-7099 GCA_035279765.1 Candidatus Krumholzibacteriia bacterium
AGTCTGAACCGGCAACCGTTGAGCTCGAAATCGGCGGTGCCGCCCCATCCTTCGGACATCGTGAATCCAAGAGCAGAATAGAACCGCTTGGACGCTTCGAAATCTCTGGCGGGCATGTAGACCTTGAAATCTTGAATACTCGGCGCCATGAAAACTCCCCAATGTTGGCTCGAGGATAGCCCAGGCAGGAGCGGCGGTAAACGATCGAAGCTCGATGGTGGAGGCGGCGGCTGGCGCGGAACGCGCTACTCAGAGTCGGGCCCCTCGAAAAGCGTTCGGCGAGGAACCTTCCCCTTCAGATCGGACAACCGGTATGTGCGCGAAAGGCGTTGCTGATCCGGTGTGCCGCGAACCACGACACGCAGATGTTTCGCGGCTACCTGGCCACCCTTCGTCTCATCGAAACCCGTCATGCTCGCCACCGCGTTGGCGAGTACACATTCCAGCGTCGCAGAAACAACATCGTAGTGAATATGCGACGTATCAAGCTTCGTCAGATCGACGTAAACGCGTGCAGTGTCTCCGTAGAGTGTCTGCTCTTGAAAATGATATGGGTCCACCCACGCCTTGATTCCGGCGATGCTGGCAGCATTGCGGTTCTCCTGCTTCTCGGAATCGGTGATGAGCGCGTTCGCCTCGCACGTGTAGTCGACGCGACCGGCCCAGGACGAGACTCCGCTATTGAACGTCACGAACGTGACGCGAGTCAGGCAGATCCCGTCTTCAACGAGAATGGGCTGCCAGATCTCGATGGCCTGTTCTTCAGCAGTTCGACCAATGGAAGGAATCAGCAATAGCAGCCAAAGCGTGATGGCCCATTTCGGCATGGTAGGCCTCCATGTGCAGCGGCCGTGAGAATATGGTGGAGGCGGCGACTAGCGCGAAGCGCTGCTCAGAGCCGACTCTTGGTTTGTGTCTTACACAAACATGGTTTGGTGGAGGCGGCGGGAATCGAACCCGCGTCCGGAAAAGCAGCCACGACGGTTCCTACGTGTGTAGTTCGTGGTGAAATCTCATCTCCGCGCCCACCTCGAACGAATGCAGCGGAGACCAGCCCGATAGTATCTCGCGCCTCAGCCTCAGGCAAAACCTTGGCGCGCAGCTCCCAGAGTATGACGCCCACTCTCCGACCCTGGAAACCCAGCCGGAGGGGACGGGTGCTTAGACTAGCTTAGCTAGTTATGCAGCCAGTGCGACGTTATTGTCGACACTTACAGGTTTGCCACATAGGTTTAACGAGCGTTCGTGACGTTGCTCGACACGCAACCGGCGCAACCATCCTCCCCGTCGAGACCAGTTCGCCCCCATCCCGGGTTGTGCAGTTACAGCCGACAATATAGCAAGAATCGTGGCGACGGACAATTTGCCACGCCGCGCTACTGCCCTGCCTTCTGCTGCGCAGTCGCTTTGGTGAGCGTCGCGATCTCGGTGCGAAACGCCTCGGTGGTCGAGCCCGCCGCCGGCTTCATGGCCACGATGGATTCCGGCGTCGCGTCTTTACTATAGAAGAGCTGGTTTCCCGACTTGTCCACGTAGAGCTTCGATCCGTCGATGGAAATTCCCGCGAAGGCGCCGCGGCTGCGTGAGTAGCTGTATATCTCGGCATCGAGTTTGGCGCTGGTGTCGGCCTGTCCCGATCGTCCCACAGGGCCCGCTGCGACAGTGGCACTCCCGCCCAGCGTGAATTCGCCGTTCAAGACCGCGCGAATATTTTTCTCGCGCATGAAGAACAGCACGAGGTCTGTCGACGAGGCGCCGATCTGGAAACCGATGCTCCCGCCCGTCATCTTGACGAACACGGGCTCGGTCCACGAGCCGTCCGCGTTCTTGATCGAGAGCACGCCGCTCCCGTGCTGGCCGCCGATCCCAAGCCCGGCCTTGATCATCCCCGGGATAACGACCACTCCCGCGGCATTTTCGACGAGCGAGCGCGGCGCACCTTCCGACATCCCGCTGAATTCCTTGAGGACGGACGTGGCATCGTCGAGTTTCTTGGCCTGGTCGCTCGGCTGTTTGGTGTCTTCCCCTGCCAGTGCCATGGAAGCGATGACCATGAGGGCGACGAACAGGGTCTTTGTGGAACGCATAGATGCTCCTCCGTGTGATCGGTCAATAAACCGGGCCGAGAAAGTATGTGACACCCCGGGACCGCTTCCGTCCAATCAAAAAAGACCCCTATTCCCGTGGAGGACCGCCCATGTTTCGCCGCCTCGTCCTGGTTACCGCCTTTCTGGCGCTCGGTTTTGGCGCCGCCCGCGCCGACATCACCACCGGTCTCGTCGCCCGCTATCCGTTCGATGGCAACGCCAACGATGTGAGCGGCAACAACAACAACGGCACGCTCGTCGGAGGAGTCACCCTGACCACCGACAGGTTCGGCGCTCCCAACCGCGCCTATTCGTTCAACGGCACGAGCTCGTATATCAGCGTGCCGACGTCGGCGAGCTTGAACTCACCGTCCACGGCGTGCACGCAGGCCGCCTGGGTGTACCTGTACGGGACGAGCCTCGTGGGATCGGGCTTCAACCCGCTCATCATGAAGAGCCTTACGACCGAAAACGGCTTCATGTACCGGATGGTCGCCAACCCCGACTATATCGCCGCCGCCTTCAATACCTGGGATACGTCGCAGGGCGCGGCGCAGACCACGCCCCTTAACCAGTGGCACCACGTCGCGACCGTGTTCAACGGATCCACGCTCCGCATGTACTATGACGGTGCGTTCATCGGGTCACAGCCGATGGTGATGACAATCGCCGCGGACACGCGCGCGCTCACCATCGGTGCCGATGTTCCCGGCGTCCTCGAGATCTTCAACGGCAAGATCGACGACGTGTGCATCTACAACCGCGCCCTCTCCGACGCGGACATTCTGCAGCTCAAGAACCAGACCACCGTGAGCGCGGTGTCGGGCATTACGCCGCGCCTCACCATCGGCCGTGCCATTCCGAACCCGGCGAGCGCGGAGAGCCGCGTGGCGTTCACACTTTCGCAGGCGCAGCACGTCGACCTGGCCGTGTACGACGTGGCCGGACGGCGCGTGCGCAGCCTCGACTCGAGTGTTCGCGCGGCGGGAGAGCACGTAGCCAGCTGGGATGGGCGCGATGACCACGGCCGCGAGGTGGCGTCGGGCGTCTATTTCTACGGCCTGCGCAGCGCCGGCCAGGTCGTCACCAGCCGTATCGTCCGGATTCGCTGAGCGTCACACACCCTCGGGAATCGCTGCCGATCCGGAGCGCCACGCAATCGGTGGCGCCGCACCTTTTCAACACCTTTCTGGATCGTACAAGAACGTCCACGCAACAATTAGTGGACACGTTTTCGGCGCTGGCACAATACTGGCGTTGCCTCGGCAGGCGCGGATTACGGGCTGCAAAATATGGGTTTTGCGGCTCCGCGACGCGGCAAATGCCCCATCCGGCGGCGACGAGGCACGAATAATTTCCCATGCGTCCACAAACACTGATCAGCGCGCTTTACGGTGAAGTAAGGGGTTACCACCGCCTTTCCATTCGCCGGCTGGTCGCCGCCAACGAGGGGATTCCCCGGGCCATCCTTGCCATCCGCTCCGACCGTCTTTTCCAGGAGCATGTCCATCGCTGTATCGGCCGGTTCCCGCTCTACGCCGAACGCGTGAAGGCCCATCGCGGCTCATTGCCGCGGTCCGGTCAGCTGGTGCGCCCGGAAGAGCTTCCCATCTGGACGCGACGCGACCAGATCGACTTCTTCGCCAGCGAGGAACGCCCCGCGGATGGCCACTACATCCACGAAACCGGCGGCTCAACCGGCCTCGTGGTTCGCCTTCACGTCACACGCGAGAGCTATGAATGGCGCACCGCCATCGCGGATCGCGCTTATGGATGGGCGGGCGCCGAGGAAGGAACGCACAGCCTGCATATTTGGGGCGCCACCCGGTCCGCCAACCGCCTGCACGGTTACAAGGTGTTCATCCACCGCGTGCTCCAGCGGCGCACGTATTTCAACGCGTTTCGCCAGTTCACCGACGACGAACGCGCCGCATGCTGCGACGTGATCAACCGCATGAAGCCCGACGCCATCGTCGGATACACCGGGATTCTTGTGGATATCGCGCGTTTCGCGCGCGAGCACAACGCGCTGCGGTGGAAAGCCCCGACGCTCATCAGCACGGCGGAGACATTGCAGTGCGGGCAGCGCGAGCTCCTCATCGGCCAGCTCGCCGACGACGTGTTCGACTCCTACGGCTCGCGCGAGTTCATGAACATCGCCACCGAATGTTCACAACACGACGGCTACCACATCGCATCCGACAATCTGCGCGTCGAAGTTGTGGACCGGGACGGCCGGCCGGTCGAGGCCGGCGTGGAAGGACGCATCGTCGTTACTGATTTTCACAACGCCGCAACGCCGTTTGTGCGCTACGAAGTGGGAGACAATGGTGTCATGGCTCCGTCGGACCGGCCCTGCCGCTGCGGCCGGCCCTTTCCGCTTCTGCAAAGCGTCGAAGGCCGCTCGCAGGATATCATTCACACGCATCACGGCTGGGTGAGCGCTATCAATCTTCAGGATGTGCTGGAGTATTTCGACTGGGTGGAGGGTTACCAGCTCCTGCAACCGTCACCTGACCGGCTCATTATCAAGCTGCTCACGCGTGTCGAGCTCACCGAGGAGCGTTTGCTTCCCTTGCGCTCACGCCTGCACACGCAGCTGGGGGATCTCGCTGTCACGTTCGAGCGTGTGAACGAGCTCTCGCGCCGCCCCAATGGCAAAATCGAGCTGGTGACGCGGGCTCTCGACGTCGCCTGACGCGCGTTCTTATCGCGAATAAACCGCGCTCAATCTGGCCAGTGCGAGAGCCGCCAGCAGCAGTCCCACATCCCGCAGTACAATGTCGTAATAGCCTGGGATCAGCAACAGGTTGATGATCACCAGCAGGAGCCAGGCCGCCACCACGTAGGCGCCGATTTTCGGTTTCACAAGCACGAGCACACCCGCTGCCATTTCGGCCACGCCCGCTGCGCGCATGAACGTCTCGGGCGGGACGCGATTCATGATCAGCGGGCAGAGAAACTTCGGCCACTGCGTCAATCGGTTGAAGAACTTGTCGAGACCCATCAGGAGAGGCGCCACGATGAAGGCAATGCGAAGCAGTCGGTAGGCATCGAACGCCGGATTCTTGGCGGTCATTGCCGCCGAAGTCTTTGCTTCCATATCTGACCTCCGGTTGGGGCCGCGCCATGATACCCTTGGTGCCCAACGGAGGACAACGAATGAGTAACGCCATCCAACCCGGCGACGATCCACGCTCGCTACCGGTCCTGCGCGCGTTGATCGACGCCGTCGACCACGACATTCTCCAGCTTCTCTCGCGCCGTAACGGCCTGGTGGCCGAAGTCGCGGATTACAAACGCCGGCACAGCGTCGCCATTCGCGACGCGCGCCGCGAGCGCGAGATCATCGCCGATCGGCGCGAACGCTCCGCCACGCTGGGCCTTTCCCCCGAAGTGATCGAGAGCATTTTCCGCCTGGTGCTGTGGGCGAGCCGTGACCGGCAAGCATCGTTGCGTGCGCAGGTACCCATGAACATCGAGCCGCGCACGGTGGCCGTCATCGGCGGACGCGGTGGCATGGGACGTTGCATGGCGAATCTCTTCGCCGACCTCGGCCATGCCGTGATGATTGCGGATGTGGATACGCCGCTCACCCCGGAAGAAGCGGCGCGAACCGCGGACGTCGTGGTGATCAGCGTCCCTATCGATATCACGGTGGAGATTGTGAAGCGCCTGGCACCGCTCGTGCGCGAGGACGCGCTGCTCATGGACGTCACGTCGGTCAAGATAGCGCCGATGCAGGCGATGATGGATGCATCCCGCGCGGCGGTCGCCGGAACGCATCCGCTATTCGGTCCGTCCGTCCACTCTTTGCAGGGCCAGCGCGTGGCGCTCGTGCCGGGCCGCGGCGCGGAGTGGATGCAGTGGCTGCGTACCATGCTGGAGGCGCGCGGCCTCACCGTGGTCGATACCGACGCGGCCACCCACGACCGCGTCATGTCGATCGTGCAGGTACTCACCCACTTTGCCACCGAAGTCATGGGCTCGACCATGACCGCGCTCGACGTTCCGCTCAAGGAAACGTTGCGCTTCACATCGCCGGTCTACCTGATGGAGCTTTTCATGACCGCGCGGCACTTCGCCCAGTCACCGGACCTCTACGCATCGATCCAGATGTCGAACCCGGAGACGGAGCGGATCACGGCGCAGTTTCTCGCCACCGCGGAGCGTCTGCGTGGCAACGTGATGGCGCGCGACCATGACGCCGTGCGCCGCACCTTCAGCGATGTGCATACCTTCTTCGGCGATTTCACCGAGCGCGCGATGGAGGAGTCGTCCTTCATGATCGACAGGCTGGTCGAACGTTCGTAACCGGGAGAGGTGGATCGCCACGCGCAGCGATCCACCTTCCCGTCGAATCACTCCATCTCCCTTCCGGTGGTTACGGGAAGATGTGGTGATTCACAATACCGTGGGTCGCGCCGGCAAAGTCGACGTCTAGCTACCCCGCCGTGACACCGTTCTGCCGACGCTCCCACGTCGCGCCGTGATTGATGGTGCGCAGAATTGTGCCGTTTGCACCCACTGCCACAGCACCTCCTGCACCGATCGCGGCTACGCCTGTTCTTGGACGTCGTCGCTGCACGCGACGACAAAGAGGAAGGCGAAGAGGAATGGCCTCCATGAACGCATAACACCCTCGTTTTCGCCGGAGAGTCTCCGGCATGTGGTCCACCAGGGGACGTGATGGTCCGATCACCGAGGGCAGTCGTTCAGAGAGCCTCCTGCGAGGGTGTGCTCCGGCGCACGCGCTTGCAAAGCAATGCAAAGCACGCGACGGCGCAGTTCAAATATGACTAAGAGACCTGGGTTCGGCTCTTGATAGCAGAGAGAAGTGGGCTTCGTCCTTCGGTACGCGTTTATCGCGAACGAACAACTGCAGGGGTAAACACACTGTAGACGAGTGTGCACTAAGCTGTCAAGCAGACAATGATGTCTGGTGTGTTAATTTTATGTGTAGCGGCGTTTGCTATAATCGCGGCATGTCGATCGAGTTCAAGCGCCGCCGT
>DATEHD010000381.1:0-3662 GCA_035279765.1 Candidatus Krumholzibacteriia bacterium
CGGCGTCGATGCGATGCCCGGTATCTTTCCAGAAGATATGCAGCCGGGCGGCATCCAGAAACACCGGTGTCAGCCCCCCTTCGCCGGGCTGGAACTCCTTGGAGCCCCGGGCGACCAGTGGCAGCGCGCCGACAGGCGCGCCATCGAGGGCCAGGTGGGTCAACGTTTCATGGCCCAGAGGTTCCCGAAGGATGACCCTGCCCATCAGCTTCACGTGCTGCTTCATCGAACCTTCGGGATGGACGTCTTCGGCCCGGATCCCGACGCGCATGTCGATACCCAGGCGCGACATCATCATGCGCTGCGTCTCCGCGCTCGCTGCGATGCGCGCGCCGTTGTCAAGCGTCAGCCACACGCTATCCGGTTTCGCATCCAGAAAGTTCATCGCCGGGCTTCCGAGGAACCCGGCCACGAATGTGTCCGCGGGACGGCGATAACAATCCTCCGGACTTCCCACCTGGTGAATCTGGCCGTGATTCATCACGACGAGCATGTCGCCGATGGTCATGGCTTCCACCTGGTCGTGGGTGACGTAAACGCTCGTCGCTTTCAAACGATCGTACAGGCGGCGAATGGTCGCGCGCATCTCGGTGCGCAGGCGCGCATCCAGATTGGATAGTGGTTCGTCGAACAGGAACACGCGCGGTTCGCGAATGATCGCGCGGCCGAGTGCGACACGCTGTCTTTGTCCGCCCGAGAGCTCGGCCGGTTTGCGCTTCAAGAGTTTGTCGAGCTCGAGGGTTTTGGCGACGGTCGCTACTTTTTCCTCGATCGCCGCGCGCTTGGTTTTGCGCACGCGCAGCCCGAAGGAAAGATTCTCCGCCACCGTCATGTGCGGATACAGCGCATAGCTCTGAAAGACCATGGCAATGTCGCGGTCGCGCGGCTCCATGGTGTCGAGGCGCTGTTCCCCGAGATGAATGGTCCCGCTCGTGGGCGTCTCGAGGCCCGCGATCATTCGTAGCAGAGTCGTCTTGCCGCACCCCGACGGCCCCACCAGCACCACCATACGCGGGCTGGGCACGGTGAGATTGAAGTCCTCGACCGCGACGACACCGTCGCCGAAGACCTTGCGGACGTGGGAAAAGATCAAATCGGACATGGTTGGCAAAGGGTACGGCAGGGGCGAAAGGGGCGCAATCTTAAAGGGCAATCGCGTTAGTCCGCGTTGATCCTGATGGTACTAACCCCATAAATGAATAGTCCGAAGAGCACTGCGCCCGCGACGACCAGGGTTGTAGTCGTGGTGTTGTGCTCAAGCTTGTCCACGGTCCGCACGTCCTTGATTGGGATAGTTAGCGGAAGCTTGGCGATACCGTAGTGCTCGTCCGATCCGCCGAGCTTGGTAATCACGAGAGTGGAATCCGTGATCGAGAAGTCCCGTGTGGCGTACTGGTCCGTCGTGGTAGTCACCCGGTACAGGCCCTTCCATTCCGTCGACGGCGTCAGCTTCGTCTCGGGCACGCGGACGGCTTTCGAACAACCCGCCAATAAAAGCACGGCCGCCGTGACCGAAGCCACGGCGGCGCGCATTGTCGAACTCATTTTCACAGGGTGTGCGGTCCCTACAGAACCTGACCCAGCGTCTTGTCGATGATGGCGAGGCCCTCGTCGACGTCCGCCTTCGTCAGGTTGAGCGGCGGACGGAAGCGCACCGAGCGCACGCCGCAGCCCACGATCAGGCAGCCGTTCTCCTTCACCTTGGAGAGGAACTTGGAGCGCACTTCGGGGCTCGGGAGATCAAACGCGCACATGAGGCCCTTGCCGCGCGAGTTCGTCACCTTGCCGGCGTACTTGTCGCGCAGCGCGTGGATCTTGCTCAGCAGGTAGTCGCCGACGGTGGCGGCGTTCTCGACCAGGTTGTCCTCATCCATGATCTGGAGGTACCGGGTGGCGCGCACCATGTCGGTGAGATTGCCGCCCCAGGTGGAGTTGATGCGGCTCGGCACCTTGAACACATTGTCGACGTCGTCGATGACGCGCGACGCGAGGAGACCGCAGACCTGGAGCTTTTTCCCGAACACGATCATGTCGGGAAGGATGCCGTTGTGCTCGACCGCCCAGAACTTGCCGGTGAAGCCAACTCCGGCCTGGACTTCGTCGGCAATGAAAATGATTTCGTTCTCCGCCGTGATCTCGCGGAGGAACTGGAAGAACTCGGGACGGAAGTGGTTGTCGCCGCCTTCGCCCTGAATCGATTCAATAATGAGCGCCGCGATGTCGCTGCCGTGGGTGCGGATCGCTTCCTTGATCTCGCGCTTTGCCTGCTCTTCGGCTTCGATGACGGCCTCGAGATTCTGTTCGAGCGGGAACGTGACTTTGGGGTTGGTGATACGCGGCCAGTTGAACTTGGGATACCACTTCGTCTTCACCGGGTCCGTGTTGGTGAGCGACATGGTGTAGCCGCTGCGACCGTGGAACGCTTCCTTGAAATGGATCACCTGCGTGCCGGTCTCCCTGGTGGCGCCACGCTGGAAATTCTTCTGCACCTTCCAGTCGAACGCCGCCTTGAGCGCGTTCTCGATCGCCATGGCACCGCCTTCAATGAGGAACATGTGCGGCAGCGTCTCGGGAATCGCGTAGCGGTCCATGGCCTCGACGAACTCCGCCATCTGCTGGCTGTAGAAGTCCGAGTTGGACGGCTTGTTCAGCGCCACGTGACCGATGTGCTCGCGGAACGCGGGGTCCAGGATCTTCGGGTGGTTGATGCCGATGGGCAGCGACGCGAAGAACTGGAAAAAATCGATATAGGTACGACCGTCGGCCTTGTCACGGAGCCGCACACCCTGGCTCTTCTCGAGGTCGACGACGATGGGAAACCCGTCCACAAGCATGTGGCGGCCGATGGTATCGAGGACGGCTTTGGGCTCGACGTGGATCTCGCCGGCTCCGGCTGTGCGGGACATATGTGCTCCTTAAATGTGTGTGGCCTGGGCGTGTTCGGACCTTAACGTACCGAATCGCCCTCGCCCCTGTCAAGGTTGCTTGGGCTCCACCTAAAAAGCTGAATGACTATCGTTTATCGCCGCAGCTTCGAGTGACTTTTAGGCTTCTCGAGAGCCGGCGCACGGTATGCCATGGTGCCGTCGGCGATGGTGGTCTCGACGCGCACGCGATCGACATCGGTCAGCAACGGGTGTGCCGACAGGACGACCAGGTCGGCGCGCGCACCCGGGGTAACCCGCGGGGTCCGCACGGCATCTTCTTCCCACCCGGCGAACACGTCCGAGGCGGCGCCCATGTACCGGTAGAAGGCATCCGCGGGTCCGATGCGCTCGCTCGCGTTCGCATGTAGCGTCGCTCCTCGCAGGCCGAAGAGCGGACCCGCCGGCATGCCGTCCGACGAGAACACGAAGGGGACGTCGTTTCGCGTGAGCGACGCGAAGGGGTTGTGACGAAGCCAGCGCTCGCGTCCGAGTCGCTTTTCGTACATGCCGTCTTCCCCACCCCAGTTGCGCACGAAGTTGGGCTGCATCACGAGCGGAATGCGCAGCTCCTTGCACAGGGCCATCTCGCGCTCGCCGATGACCTCGGCGTGTTCGATGCGAAAACGCGCGCGGTGCGGGTAACGCTTCGCGACGACGGCCATGGCGTCCAGCACGGTGCGCAGGGCGCGATCGCCAATGGCGTGCACCGCGCACGCGATGGAGCGCAGCGCGCAC
>DATEHD010000382.1:0-2526 GCA_035279765.1 Candidatus Krumholzibacteriia bacterium
CCACCGCTCCGCAAGAGCCCGCGCTTCGTCACCGGTCATGTTCGCTCTTCGTGTCCGCCCCACGCTCCGGCTCAGCGGCGGGCCGCGCAGCGGACCGTCCGCTGCAACCGGTTGTTAGACGCCAACGCCTGAGTTCTCAACGCTTACGTTCCATGGGATTCTCTCGGGAGGTCTGCTGCCCGAGCTGTTGGGCGAGCCCGATGAGAATTCCTTCGGGACCCCGGATGTAGCAGAGCCGGTAGATGCCTTCGTAATCGACGACTGCATCGACCACCTTCGCACCCAGCTTGCCGAGCCGGACGAGGGTGTCGTCGAGGTCCTCGACGGCGAACATGACGCGCAGGTATCCCAACGAGTTCACGGGGGCTGTGCGGTGATCGGACGCGATCGCGGGGGCAAGGAAGCGCGAGAGTTCGAGGCGGCTGTGGCCGTCCGGGGTGCGCATCATGGCGATTTCGACACGCTGGCCGTGCACTCCGGTGACGCGGCCGGCCCATTCGCCGTCGATGGGCATGCGGCCTTCGAGTGTAAGGCCAAGTTCGGTGAAGAACTCAATGGCAGCATCGAGGTCTTCCACCACGATGCCGACGTTGTCCATTCGTATGACAGTCATGATGTCTCCTCATGCTCCAATGACGACCAGCTTGTACGCGAGCATCAGGAGAATCGCTGCGATCACCACGGCAATCGCCAGTTTGTACCGCCCCCAAACATAGCATCCTCCCGCCACCAGGGCACCGACCACCGCCATGATCCCCCCGTTCACATACGGGAGTGCATCAGCCAGCCCGAACCCGTCGCCGCGCACCGCGTGGAGCCGATGGATTTCGCCCAACGACCGCACCCCGGCGAGCAACAACACCAGCACTGCGATCGCCGCTGCGCGTTGCGCCGAGACCCGCTTCGCTCCGATTGAGTTCACACTGACCCCAACTCCAGGAGCAATTCCTCGATCTCCTCGCCGCGCGCGCCGGCAAAACCTTTCATCTCACCAATGATCCGGAACCCGCACTTTTCCAGGACGCGCCGTGAACCGAGATTGTCGCGCGCGACGCGGGCGTAAATGGGGCGCGTTGCATTGGCCTCAACCAGAAAGGTTGCGAGCGCGCGCGTGGCGATGCCCCTGCCCCAATGCTCCTTGCCAATCCAGTAGGTGACCTCGGGCTTGCAGTCCGTTTCCCAGCTGGAGACACTGCCGACGACCTGCCCATCGCAGACGATGGTCCGGATGATGTTCGTCGGGCCAGCCAGGATCTTTTTCCAATGCGCAGTAAAGGCTTCGCGATCGGTCGGATCCCTGGCAATGAACGCAGCCATGTAGTTGGCGTCGCGATCGAGCTGAAACTCGAAGAACCAAGGCAGATCGTCTTCGACCACTTCGCGCAGATAGAAATCATCCGTCATGCTTAACTCCGAGCGAGCAGCTCATCCAGTTGCTGGAACGTCTCTCCCATCGCTTCCGCCGCGCCGGTGCCGGCCGCATCGAGCGCTTCCTTCGAAGGATAAAGCTCGCGATACACCAGCAGCGTCTTGCCGTTCTTTTCCTCGAAGGTCACCGTGGTAACAGCCCCGGCGTCACCACTCTCCTCATTGGTCCACACGATGCGCGCGGGCGGCGTCACTTCCAGGTACCGGCCGAAGAAGTCCATGCCGGGGCCGAACCCGAGGCGGTACCGGCCCCCCGTACGCGCATCCATCTCGATCGCCTGCAGCGTCATGCCCAGGGACTTCGGCACCCACCACTGCTTGAAGAGCTCAGCGCGAGTCCACGCCTCGAACACGAGGCGCGCCGGCGCGTCGAATGTGCGCGTGACAACGAGCTCGCGCTCGGACGTCCGTTCCACGGTGAAGTGTTTCATCGGCGACAGTTCACTTTCTCTTCTTGCGTCCATTGCGTTTCTCCTTACGTTTCAATTCCTCGACTACCTGGTCCAACGCGTCAAAACGCGCGGCCCAGAGTTGGTGGTATCTCTCGATCCATGCCGCTTCTTCCTCGAGCCGGCGCTGGCCCAGCTTGCAGGTGCGCACGCGCCCTACCTTCTCGGTCGTGACGAGCCCGGCCTGCTCCAGGACGCCGACGTGCTTTATCATGCCGGTGAGAGTCATCTGGAACTTGTCGGCGAGGTCCGTGATGGACGCATCCCCGCGCACGAGCTGCTCGAGGACGCCGCGCCGGGTGGCATCCGAGAGTGCGGCGAAGGCGGTGTTGAAATGGCTGGCTGAATACTGAACCATATGGTTCAGTATGCATCAGGTCTGGTGGAAGACGCAAGTCCGATTTTCACGGGTCATGAAGGGGGAGCGACGGCCGCCCACACGGGTTCATAGATGATGAAATAGGTGACCGTGATAAGGATCCGGGTGTTGACGACGCCCAAGGAAATTGAACGGGTCGGTGACGCGCCCACGCACCGGAGTCCCCTCCCGTTGCGATCAAGGAATATGGGTCGGCCATAGCCAGACGCGAGGATGGCGTTGGCAAAATTGCTCTGGTTCAAGCATCAACTGCGGGATTATCATCCGGCA
>DATEHD010000383.1:0-6972 GCA_035279765.1 Candidatus Krumholzibacteriia bacterium
TGTTGCGCAGCGCCCCGTGGAAATCGGCATCCGCGAAAAGCCGCGTGATATTGCTCACTCCCACGAAAGTCGTGTGCGACACATTCAGCGGGTTGTAATTGAGGAACCCGAGCACGAACGAGAACAGAAACGGGAACACGAAAAAGGCGCCGTACACGAGCGCCCACGGGAGCAGGAGCCAGGCGACGGGCGAAACACGGCGGCGGCGGCTCACACGATCCTACTTCTGATTGAACTTGGCGGCGATGGTGGTGATCTCTTTGGCTGCGTCATCCAGGCACCAGCGCGGCGCGCGCTGGCCGTACATGGCTTCTTCCACCGCATGGTCCATGACATCTTCCATCTCGATCCAGCCCGGGTGCGCGGGCGGGGTGCGGCTGGTGAGCGATTGCTCGACGAACACCTTGATGTGCGGATCTTTCGTGAACGTGGTGTCGTTCATCGCCTCTTTGGAGGCAGGAAATACGCTGCCAGCCGCGAGCGAGACGGCACGCGCCTGCGGGTAGGCCTGGAGGAAGCGCGCCAGCTTGACAGCCGCGTCGCGCTGCGCCGAGCCCTTGAATACGACGAGCATCTCCGCGCCCGCAAATCCGACGTGTTCGCCGTGGTCGGCCGCCGGTTTGGGCATCAGCGCGCAGCCATAGTCCAGCTTGGGCGCCTCAACCTTGTAGTTCTTCACGTTCCATGCGCCGGAGACCTGCATGCCGAGCTTGCCGGTCTTGAAGTACTGGTCGAGCACTTCCTGTTTCTCCTGCAGCGAATAGGGCGCGAGCTTCAGATAGAACTCGAGGGCGTCGAGCACCGGCTGGCTGTTGACGGTGACGTTCCAGCTGGCATCGAACACATCGCCGCCGTTGCCCCACGCGAACGGCATGAATTTCTTGAACAGAACGTATTTCTCGCCGATGTTCTGGCCGAAGCCATAGACGCCGTCCCCCAGCGCGCTGATCTTCTTCGACGCTTCCAAAAGATCGCTCCACGTATCGGGCGGATGGTCCGGATCCAGGCCCGCCTTGCGAAAGAGATCGCGATTGATGAAGAGAACGCGCGAGCCCTGCACCCACGGCAGCCCGTACACATGGTCCTTGTAGAGCGCGCTGTCCCACATGAGGAAGCTGTCGCGTTCGGCCTCGTAGACGGGCGTGAGATCCTCGAGCACGCCTTCGTAGCTGAAACGCGGGAGCCACGTCGAGCCCAGCTCACACACATCGGGCTGGGTGCCCGACGCCATCGCGGCCTGGATCTTTTCGAGACCCGTGGCCCAGGTAAGCTGTTCGACTTCCACGTGCACGCCGGGGTTCTGTTTTTCGAACTCGGCGATGATGGGTGTCACCACGGCCATGTCCCAGAACTGCCAGAAGTGGATGGTGGTGCCCTGCGTTCCTGATTTTTTTCCGCACGAGACACTGACAACGCACAAGGCCGCCATCGCCAGCGCGAACCAGCCCGACCGGCGCATCATCGTTTCTCTCCCAACGCGCGCGCCAGAAATCCATCCGCGTCGGCGAGACGTTTTTCCGCGCCGGCCGCATCGATCTTCAAGCGCTCCATCACGACCGCCACTTTCACGCGCCGGCCGGATGCATCGTAGGCGCGCGACGCGTCGTCGTAGTTGAGCCCCGTCAGCATCATGACAATTCCCTTCGCGCGCTCGATGAGTTTCTCGCTGTTGGGACGCACGTCGACCATCAGGTTCTCGTACACCTTGCCGAGCTTCACCATGCTGGCCGTGGTAAGCATGTTGAGAACCATCTTCTGCGCCGTCCCGGCCTTGAGCCGCGTGGAGCCCGTGATGGCTTCCGGCCCCACCACGACCGTGATCACCGCGTTGCAGCCCGGATCCGGACCTTCGTTGCAGCGCAGGAACACCGTAGCGGCGCCGCGTTCTTGCGCCGCACGCAGGGCGCCCAGCACGTACGGGGTGCGGCGGCTGGCCGCGATTCCCACCAGCACGTCTCCGCTGCGCACGCCGTGTGACGCCACGTCCTCGGCCCCCGAGCTCTCGTGGTCTTCCACGCCCTCGCGGGAACGAAACACCGTGTCGCGGCCGCCCGCGATGATGCCCTGCACCAGCTCGGGCTCGACGCCGAAGGTGGGCGGACACTCCGCCGCATCCAGAATGCCGAGCCGCCCGCTGGTTCCCGCCCCGGCATAGAAGAGCCGCCCGCCGGCACGAAACGCCGCCGTCACGAGGTCCACGGCGCGGGCAATGTCGGGGATGGCGCGGCGCACCGCGGCCGCCACCGTCTGATCCTCGTCATTCATGAGCTCGAGGATGCGCAGCGTATCCGCCAGGTCGATGCCGTGCGTGCGCGGGTTGCGGCTCTCGGTCGTGAGCGCGCGGAGCTGTTCGAAGAGTGGGTTTTCCGCCATGTGTGGGCGCGTTTCCATGCGCGGGGCGGAGTCTATCAGAGGCCGAAAAAAACCCCCAACAGGGATTTCTCCCTGCCGGGGGCTCACCATCGCCCGTTGCGGCGCCCAGGCCGCTATTCGATCTTGTTTGTCGTTCCGCGCACGGTGGCGTTGCCGCTGCGCTGGTGCACGTTGATCACGTAGAGGTACACGCCGTTGGCAAGCGTGCCGCCCGCGCCATCGCGGCCGTCCCAGAAGACGGAATTCTGCCCCGGCGGGCGGGCGCCCGGCGGGATATCGAGACGTCGCACCTTCTTGCCGCTCACCGTGTAGATGTCGATGGTGCCATTCTCGATCTCCACATCATTGGTGTAGAGAATGCGTGTGCCCGCCGTGGTAAACGGATTCGGATAGTTGATCACGTTGCGCAGCCCCGTGCTCTCGCTCACCACCAGCTCGTATTTGAACTGGATGCCCTGCGCATCCACGAGCATGTGATGTTTGCCGCCGTCGAGCTTCTGGCGGAAGGTGACGATCCACGTCAGTGAATCCTCCGGGCTCGGATGCGAGTACTGCGCATTCGTCACCGCGACGTCGTCGATCGAGACCGCGATGGCCGAGGACGGGATGAACACCGGGAACGTCATGTCGACACGGTAGTCGCCGTCGGCGGGAACCGATGCCCCGCTCTGGATGCTGCGCCCGTTGACCGAGACCGAAATGCTCGACTCCACCTTGAGCTGGAACTCCGCCGCCATGTGATACTGGCCCGCCGTGGTGTCCGGCGACTGGAACGCGCGCAGCACGATGTCGTAGGTGCGCGGCAAGAGGAGGTGGTGGAAGCTTACGCGGTACTGGCGCGCGTGCGGCAGACTGGGATCGCTGAGGGGCACGACCTTGAGCGAGTCGCTCTGGTCGTGGCCGTCGATCGTGAGCGAGAACTTGTGAATCGCGTTCTCGTCGGTGACGGTGGCCACCACCAGAATGGTGTCACGCTCACCGCCCGTGTTGACGATGTCGCCGCTGTGCGCGGTGTGGCCGTTGACGGTGACATTGAACGCCGGCGGGCCGGCGTCGATGCGCAGCAAGGGATCGCCCAGGATGTGGTAACGCTCCACCGCGTCGGCCTGGAACGCCGACGACATCGACATTTGCGCCTCGGTGAGGAACAGGAGCTGGCCGAGCTTCCATTCCGCCTGCGTCTGCGCCGTCATGGTGTCGTACGGCGCCTGGTAGAACCACACCGACGCCATCGTATTGAAATAGTCCACGTTGCGGTCGAGATACTCGAAGCCGGAGCTGCCGTATGTGCCCGCGGCGCCGCGCTCGCTCTGGAACAGGTACTGCTCCGCAAAGCAATCGCCATTGGGCTGGTTGTGGAAGAGGTTCTCCTGCGCGAGCTCCTTGTTGGGAGCGTACTCGCTGAAGTGGCAGCCGCCCGCCATGACGATCCACGGCTTGAAGCGATTCTCGACGCGCAGATAGTCGCGGCCCGTGGTGCCGTCAAGAACCGACGCCGGGTCGCCGGAAAGCAGGCGCTCGTGTGTCACGGTGTAGCGGTTCATGTGCGCCTGCATGATGAACAGCGTGGCGCCCTGGTTGAGCTCGTTCATCAGCTTCTCGGTGACGTTCCGGCGCACGTAGGAAATGGCGGCGAAGGGGTTGGCACAGTTGGTGGTATAGAAGGCATCCGTGTACGTCTTGAGATAGAACCGAACCACGTCGTATCCGGCCGGCAACGAGTTCTCGATGGTTTGCGCGATATTCTCCTGACCCTGCTGGAAACCGGCTTCGTTGTTGTTGCAGAACTGCGGCCCGCCAAACGTGGAAGCTCCCTCGCTGAACTCGTCATCGGCCACCAGGATCATGCGCTTGCGCCAGAAGTCCGACGCGGAGGGAGCTTCGAACAGGTACACCTTGTCGAGAACCGACTGCAGCTCGCCCGTATCCCCCACCGGAATGCGGCCCACGATCATGTCCGGAATCTCGTCGACGCCGCCGCCCGGGCCGGGGAACTTCACGAAGCGTTTGTCCGTCGTCACCACTTCATCCAGCGCCAATACGGATACATTTTCGAGACGCGTGTATGTCGGGACAAAGTCGGTTCCCGAATCGTCGAAGACGTGCTTGTGATCTTCACTCGCGTCTCCCACCAGCACGAGCGTGCCGGCGTTTCCGTGCTCGAAGAAGTGACGCGCAAAGCGATACACGGCACGCGCGTTGGGAACACCGCCGTTGAATTCGTCGAACACGTCGTCCACGTCGACGAGCAGCACGCGATAGCCCTGCGCGCGGCGATATGAGGCCCACGCGCGCATGCCCGGCACGAAGTCGTGGTGTGCCACCACCAGCACGTCGACTCCGCTCTCCGCGGAGCTCCCGATGATGCTGCTGGGGTTATCCCCGACGATGTCGGCCGCCTTCACGTCGACCATGCGCGCGTCCGGGATCAGCATGTACTGGTGCCGCGCGGCGTAGTTGCGCCGGAACGAAAGCGCCGTGCCCCCGCCCGCGGGCTGGAAATGCCCCGCCGAAAGCACCAGCCGCTCGGGCTGGTCGGGGTTGGTGATGTCGAAGAGCTCGAGCCCGCCCGTCGCGGTGATGCCCGTCACAGTGATGGTGGTGTCGCCGGCCAGCGTGGCGGAGTTGAAGTGCAGCGTATTGGCGCGCGCCCGGAAGAGCGAGTTGTAGCTCACGTCGACAAAGTTCACGAGCACCTGGACGGCCGACCGCGATGCATCCGGACGGTTGATGCGGAACTGGTTGGTGCCCAGGTTGAGATCGGACGCAGCCACGTTGGCAACGAACGTGCGCCGGATCTTCGCCGGCATCTGATAGCCGGGGTTGAGCGCCGTCTCGCCGTGCGCGTTGAACAGCGCCACGCGCAACGCTCGCGGCGCATCGTATGTCTGTCCGTCGAGCTCGGCGGAAAGTGAGAGCGTCGTGCCGGGCTGGATATTCCCGACTGTGAACGGCATGTCCACGGCGTCGGTTTCGAAACCGGAGTTGTAGTAGTACACGTCCTCGGCGCCGGGAAGCCCGGGAGGCGTGCCATCGCGGAAATAGTTGTCGATCTCAAAATGGTCCTGAACCGGGAACGTGGCCGCCGTGGTGTCCGCGGTCACGAAACCGATTCCCGGCGTGCTCTGCGCCATACGCGTGCCGTTGGACGGCTCGAGCCAGTACACGTTGTATGCGGAAAACTGCTCGTTGCCATCGCCCTGCGACGGCTCGTCGCGCAGACGGCGCGCGTAGAAGACGACATCGTCATTGCCGTCGAAGATCCCGGGCGTGCCCGAGGGATCTTCGTTCACTTCGCACGCAATCTCTGTCTCGCTCGCGGAGAGCGTGTTGTCGTTGTAGACGCGGCGGAACACACGCAGGTTGGCCACCGGCTGCCCGGCCGGAAATCCCGCCGCGATGGCGCGCGACGCGCGCACGGTGTGCATGCCGGTCTGGTAGACGTGCACCTTGACGGCGCCGGCGGCCACGCGTGCCTGTACACCGACGGTCTGGTCGAGAGCGGGCGCCAGGCTGACGCGCCACGGTTTCGCCTGGCCCGAATTGACCAGGAGCCGCGCGTAGGTGTCATTCCAGTCCTTGTTCTCCGCGGCCGCCGGAACCATGCTCTCCGCGCTGCTGCGCTGCGACCGCGCAAAGCGAACCTCGATCTCGATCACTTTGGCCACCGAGAGCGTCTGCGACTTCGGGTCGTACGCGAGCGGATTGACGCGCACGGGCAACGCGCGCTGATGGCGTACGTAGACGAGCGGGTCTGCGGAAACGAGCGCGGGATCACGGTACGCGTTGTAGATCTCGTCGTTCCATTGCACGCGGTCGGACAGGGTCGGGCCGAGCTCGTCGTCGCGGATGCCGATGGGCGTGGCCATGGGCTCGAGCTTGTGCGTTCCCAGCGACGTGGAGGTGATCAGGCGGAATGAAAGTGAATACGACCCGTCGGGAGGCAGGCCGACCAGGAAGCTGCGTGTCAGCGTGGGGGGAGCGCTCGGATCTCCCACATGGCTGTAGCCGTCAATCGCGACGCGCTCGGTGCCCTTGAGCGTGCCGGGCACGAGCTGAACATCGGGAACGGTGACGCGGAATACCACCCGGTCCGCGTCCTGGCGCTGAACCGTGGCCGGGCGATACGTGCCTGCGGCGGAGCCGGGCACGGGCAGCGCCAGCAGCAACGCCACAAGCCCCAACCCGGAGCGTACACCGCGTCCGGCGGCAGCCAGTTTAACAATGGTATCAGTCAATGGAGAGCGACAAAAGGGGTGGCGAATAACGACGGACCTTGGGGGCAGATTGAATTCTAGCTAGTTACCCGATGCCGTGTCAAGCAGCCCTTAAATCGCCGCGCGGAGGCTTGCCGAGGCGCGGCAAGTGCCATTTTCGCCGCGCGGAGGCTTGCCGAGGCGCGGCAAGTGCCATCTTCGCCGCGCGGAGGCTTGCCGAGGCGCGGCAAGTGCCATCTTCGCCGCGCGGAGGCTTGCCGAGGCGCGGCAAGTACCAAATAAAAACGACGCGGCCCCCGCCGAGGCGGAGGCCGACGTCGAATCAATTTGTACTGTTCGATGGTTACCGGTACAGCGCCTTGACCTTGCCCCATGACGTGGG
>DATEHD010000384.1:0-2020 GCA_035279765.1 Candidatus Krumholzibacteriia bacterium
ATCATCGACCGCAGCGTGCTCACCACGCTGCCGCTGCATCAGGGCCGTTCGTAGACCACTCGGCCGCGCGTGATCGTATATTTCGCCTGCGTTACGAGGAGGTCGCGCGGCGCTGCGCTCGTTATGTCACGGTCAAAAACCGTGAGATCGGCGCGCATGCCCACTTCGATCTTCCCCGCGTCCTTCTCATCAAAGCGCGCGTATGCGGCACCGATGGTGAACGCGCGCAGCGCTTCGTCGAGGGTTAGCTTCTGGTCGCGGAACCACCCGCCGGGTGGATTCCCCTTGGCGTCCTGTCGCGTCACCGCCGCGTAGAGGCCGAGGAGCGGGTTCTCCGACTCCACCGGAAAGTCCGAGCCGAAGGCAAGCACCGCGCCGCTGTCGAGGAGCGAGCGCCACGCGTACGCGCCGTGGAGACGCGCGGCTCCCACCCGTTTCTCCGCCCACGGCATGTCCGAGGTCGCGTGCGTGGGCTGCATGGAGGCCACCACTCCCAGCGCGGCAAAGCGCGGGATATCCTGCGGCGAAAGAATCTGCGCGTGCTCGACGCGCAGACGCATGTCTTTCTTCCCGGTTTCGCGCATGGCCTGTTCATACGTATCCAGCACGATGCGGTTGGCGCGGTCACCGATCGCGTGCGTCCCCACCTGAAACCCGCGCGACAGCGCGGAACGAGTCCAAGCCAGCAACGATTCCGGCAACTGAACGTTGAGACCTGTGTTCTTTGGATCGTCGTTGTAGGGCTCGAGCAGAAGAGCGCCGCGCGATCCCAGTGCTCCGTCCGCACGCAACTTGAACGAGTGGACGGTCAAGCGGCCCTTGAACTCCTGGAACGGTCCTCGCGCGAGAATCTCGCGCGCGAAGGCATCGTCCTGCGAATCGATCATCGAGTAGATGTTGAGCGTGAGTTTCCCTTGCTGGCCGAGTCTTTCCAACGATGCGAACACGTCGCGCGTGGTGCCGGCGTCGTGAACGCCGGTGAGGCCGAACCTGTTGCACTCGGCGATGGCCGCGGCCAGGCGGTCGTCGAGCGCTGCCGGAGACGGCGCCGGCACGCGGCTCTCGACGAGCTTCGTCGCTTCATCGACAAACACACCGATGGGCTCTCCGTTCTGGTCGCGCTCGATGCGGCCGCCGCGCGGATCGGGTGTGGCGCGCGTGACGCCGCACAATTCCAGCGCGCGATGGTTCACCCACACCGCGTGCCCGTCGACACGGTCGAGGTACACAGGATTGGCTTCGGTGGCGGCGAGGTCGCGCCACGTCGGGAACTTCGTCACCGGCCAGTCGTTCTGATCCCAGCCGCGGCCGTGAATCCACTCGCCGGGCTTCACGTGCGCCTGGTAGTCGCGCACGCGCTTCACGACATCCGCGACCGACGTCGTGCCGATGAGGTTCACGTCGCGCAGAATCTTGCCGAGGTTGTTGAGGTGGCCGTGCGCGTCGACAAGACCGGGCGTCACCGTACAACCGGTGGCGTCGATCACGCGGGTGTTCTTCCCGACCCATGCCGCTGCCCCGGTATCATCACCCACATAGACGATTCGTTCGCCTGTGACCGCCACGGCGGAAGCCGTTACAACGTGCGTCGACAGCGTGATGACGCGGGCATGGGTGAGCACCAGGTCCGCAGATTGGGCAGCAAATGCAAAGCGCGCGCTGGATAGCGCGACGATGAGGATGAAATGAACAGCGCGCACCATGCTTACATGGCCCGCTTCAGATTCTCGAGGCGCTGTTCGGCTTCGACGCGCAGCGGAAGATCGGTGTCGCCGTCTTTCCACATGCGCAGCAGCGTTTCGTAGGCCTGGATCGCGTGCGCGCGATCTCCGGTGGCTTCGTACGCGCGTCCGAGCTCGAACCACGACGGCCCGTAGCACGGCGCGGCATCCGGGTTGAGGAGCGGCGCGTTCACGACGGCCTTGAGCTCGCCGATGGCCTGATCCGGGTGCCCGGCTTCGATCAGGCAACGCGCCGACATGTAACGCAACACGTCGCGCGCGCCACGACTGGCGCCGAA
>DATEHD010000385.1:0-7020 GCA_035279765.1 Candidatus Krumholzibacteriia bacterium
GCGCTGTCAAAACGCGGCAGACAGCACCAGTCGATCGAGCCGGTCTCATGGACGAGGGCGGCGGTATTGCAGTTTCCGATGATTCCATAGCGCATGTTCCATCGTCTCGGGGACAGAGGACGGACACGCAGACCCCGGGCAAGGACTACGTTCTTCGTGGATACCTAAATAAAACACCTGTGTTATACGTGCGCAACCCGTGGCATTGCCATAAAAAAGGGGTGGCGGAAACCCGCCACCCCTCGGTGGAATTACTGACCTCGATGCAATCCTACGCGGTCATGCCCGCGGCTTTCACCTCGGCGGGAACGTACTGCGCGAACTGCTCGAAGTTCTTCTCGAACAGCGCCACGACTTCGCGCGCTTTCTTGTCGTAGGCCGACTTGTCGGACCACGTGTTGCGCGGAACCAGAATGTCATCGGGCACACCGGGAACCTCGGACGGAATCTCCAGACCGAAGATCGGATCCCGCGTGAACTTCACCTTGTCGAGCTTCCCTTCCAGCGCCGCGTTCACCATCGAGCGCGAATACGCGATCTTCATGCGCGAACCCGTGCCGTAGGCGCCGCCACTCCAGCCCGTGTTGACGAGCCAGCACGTGGCGTTGTGCTTGCGCACCTTGGCGGCCAGGAGCTCCGCGTACTGCACCGGCGGCAGCGGCAGGAACGGCGCGCCGAAGCACGTCGAGAAGGTGGCCGAAGGCTCCTTCACGCCGCGCTCGGTGCCCGCCACTTTCGCGGTGTAACCGGAGAGGAAATGGTAGCTGGCCTGCTCGGGTGTGAGACGCGAGATCGGAGGCAGCACGCCGAAGGCATCGCAGGTCAGAAAGATGATGTGCTTCGGATGCGAGCCGGTGCCTTCGAGCTTGCAGTTGGGAATCTGCGAAATCGGATACGACGCGCGCGTGTTTTCGGTGAGCGACGCATCGTTCAAATCAATTTCACGCGTGTGCTCGTCCACCACGACGTTCTCGAGCACGGTGCCGAAACGGCGCGTGGTGGCGTAAATCTCGGGCTCGGCTTCCGCGGAGAGACGAATCACCTTGGCGTAGCAGCCGCCTTCGAAGTTGAAGATGCCGCGATCGGACCAGCCGTGCTCGTCGTCACCGATCAGGCGCCGCCTGGGATCCGCGGAAAGCGTGGTCTTGCCCGTGCCGGAAAGACCGAAGAACACGGCCGTGTCGCCGGCCGGGCCTTCGTTGGCGCTGCAGTGCATGGAGAGCACGCCGCGCTGCGGAAGCACGTAGTTCATCACGGTAAAGATCGACTTCTTGATCTCGCCCGCGTACGACGTGCCGCCGATCAGAATGATGCCCTTGCCGAAATGCGCAACGATGAACGCTTCGCTGCGTGTCCCGTCGATGGCGGGATCCGCCATGAAGCCGGGCGCATTGATGATTGTGAACTTCGGCGTGTGCATCTGCTGCTCCGCCGGATCCGTCACGGGGATGAACATGTTGCGCGAGAACAGCGAGTGAAACGCGTGCTGCGTGATCACCCGGATGGGAATGCGCATTTCCTTGTCGGCGCCGGCCCAACAATCCTGGACGTACACCATTTCGTCCTGCAGGTACGCCTGGACGCGGTGCAGAAGGCGCTCGAATTTTTCCTCGGTGAAGGGCTTGTTGACCTTGCCCCACGCGATCTTGTCCTTGCTGGACGATTCTTCGACGAGGAACTTGTCCTCCGGGCTGCGACCGGTGTACTTGCCGGTCTCGCCGCACATCGGACCGTTGGCGGCGATCACGCCCTCACCATTCATGATGAATTCTTCGTACAACGTGGCGGCAGCGGGATTCCACATGACGCCGCCCAGGTTGGTCAGCCCGACTGCTTCAAGGCCGACCTTCGGCGATGGCTCGCTCTGTGACATCGAAACCTCCAGATAATTTCTTGAATGAATGCGGCCTGCTTGCCGCGCGGCGCCCCGAGGTAGTCGTTGCGGACGGAGCGCGCGGGATGCGCGGTTCGCTTGAAGCGATGGTAGCTAAAATCCGGCCACCATTCCATAGGGTTCTGGCGGCATGGTGGCAGCGCGGACGCCGCAACGGCTAGCGGACCC
The DNA here is from genome assembly GCA_035279765.1 of Candidatus Krumholzibacteriia bacterium. Taxonomy (GTDB): domain Bacteria; phylum Krumholzibacteriota; class Krumholzibacteriia; order WVZY01; family JAKEHA01; genus JAKEHA01. The sequence continues at coordinate 2,063 of DATEHD010000385.1, forward strand.
GGACCTTGTAAGTGACCGTCCCCGCCTGGCCGGGCGCCAGGTAGAACACGGCGTTGCGGGAGAACACGATGCGCAGAAGGCGCGTCACCGCGTCGTACTGGCATTCGTCCGCATCGGCCGTGTTGAACGTAAGGAACACCGGGGAACCCGTTGGCGGCTGCCACTGCAGGTCGCGTCCAGCGCCGAACGAGTTGGGTTCGACGTTGACGTACGGCGACACCGGATCATCCAGCGTCACATTGAGGAGACTGTCGGCGCCCGCATTGAAAAAGCGGATCGAATAGGTGATGAGACTTCCCGGGCCCGCGTTGGCGCGATCGGAAGTCTTCTGCATGCTGAGCTGACCCGTACCCAACTCACCGATCTTGATCGCGTCCACGCATGACGCCGTCAGCACGATCGCGGTGCCGGTGACTGTCTGCGACGCGAGCACGGTGCTTTGCACCAGGCGGGGCGTTGCACCCGCGGGAATGAACACGCGCAGAATCAGGTTGAGTACGCCCGCATTGGCCGCGGCCGGATCGAGGTTGCCGTCGGCGACCACCAATGGTCGGTCGCCGGCATCCATGATGCCGTTCGCGTTTGCATCCACGAACCATGCACTCGTGAGCGACGGAATCGCACTCGCGTTCATGGTGACCTGGCCGGCCGTGAATGCCTGCACGCGATGCGGGAAATCAGCGACACCGCCGGCAGGTCCGCTCGCAAGGCCACCACCGGTGAGGGTGAGCGCACCGGCGTCGCCGAAATCCACGATTGCCGTCGCACCGGCCGCGAGCACGGCGGTGGTGACGTTATCGGGCGTGACCGACACGAAGCCCGGGAGATTGCGCTCGACCACGGTGCGCGCACCGGGCGGAACGGCGAGCGTGTAGGTGCCGTCGCCCAGTGTCGTGGTGGAAAGTCCGCTGCCGCTGTCGGTGACAAGCACGCCGCCCAAACCGATGTCACCGGCGTTGAACACGCCGTCATGGTTGCGATCGTTGTACACGGTACCGCGCACGACGGAGCGAATGTCGATCACCAGACGCACGCTCTCGGCGAGGTTGGGTGGGAAGCTCGACACCGCGTTGATGTACGCGGTGGACGAGTTGGCCGCCGCTGCCGGCACCGTCACCTGCACGGTGAAGTATTTCGCCTGGCCCGGGTTCAGCACTTTCGACCAGAACGATGCCGGCTTCACCACCAGTGAATCCTTCACCGTGATGCTGTTGGCGGGCCAGCCCGTGGGCACCGTCCACGACACGCGGAACGAATCCGGATACGAGCCGGCATTGCGCAGAATGAGCGCCGAGGTGAAGCTTCCGGAGGCCGCCGCGTAACGCAGCGACGTGCCGCCCTGCCCCGTCCCCAGCAGTCCGAAAACGCCGGTGCCGTTGCCGTCGATGGTGTAGTCGGGCCGCGACGGGCCCACCACGCTCACACGCGCGGCAATACTCTCGACATCCGGATTGACAGTCGAGGTGACGTCGAGGATGTACTGGTAATTGGCCACCGCGGCGCCGGTCGGCACGTTGACGGTGAACGTGTACAGGCGCGATCCGCCCGCAGGCACGGATCCGCTGGTGTACGGCGACGCCGAGCCCTCGAAGGTCGCCGTCCAGCCGGCGACGGTGTTCCATGCCACGCGGTAGGTGTCGGCGCTCGGTCCGCGATTCTTGAGCTCCACCGTGAAGGTGAGCGTGCGCGGCGCCGATGTGGTCTGGAGCGAGCTGCCGCCCGCGCCGCTTCCGATCGCGCCGTAGACGTTGTTGCCGTTGTTGTCGATGAGCGCATCGACGATCGGAGGCGGCACCACCACGAGGCGCGCGGTGATGCTGTCCATCACGAACTGCTTCGTGGTCTTGCGCCCGTCCACGATGACGTTGAACGTTCCGCCGCTGGCGTTCGACGGCACGGTGACGCTCAGCGTGTACGTGCCCGCCGCGAGATTGGTAAGCGGCGTCGCGCTGCCGTTGAACGTGACCGTCCATCCCGCCGGAGCGCCCCATGAGATATCGAATCCATTGGTGCCGCTGAGATTCTGCACGGCCACCTGGAACGTCGTCGTGGTGCCGGGATTGACGGTCTTGATCGACGTGCCGCCGAGGCCCGTCGATACCGGTCCGTAAATGTGTCCACCGTTGCCGTCGACGAGCATGTCCATTTCACTCGCGCTGCCGACGCTGACCGTCGCCGCCACGCTCTCGGTAATGAGCGCGCTCACGCGCGAGGCCGCATTCAGGATGGAAAGATACGTGCCATACGTGGCGGCGGCCGGAATCGAGATGTTGAGCGTGTACATCGCCTGCGCGTTGGCCGCGATGGTCGGCGTCACTACCGGGAACGTGCGATTGGTTCCGTTGATGGTGATGTTCGCGCTCCAGCCGGCGGCGGGCGCGGTCCACGACAGCGAGAACGAATCCGCGACCGCGCTCTCGTTCTGCACGATGATCGGGAACGACACCGTGTTGCCGGGCTCGCCCGCGTTCGAACTGCCGCCGCCGTTGCCGGTTCCGCTCGCGCCATAGATGTTGTCGCCGCTGGTCGCGATGATCATGTCGACTTTCGGCGCCAGCAGTCGCAGCACGCCCTTGACGGAATCGCGCTTGTTGCCGTCCAACACCGAGGTGGCGGACAGAATCGTGTTGTAGTCGCCACCCGGATTGGGCGATGCCACGGTCATGCGCAATGTCATGCTCGCGCTTCCGCCTGCCGGAATGCTCGCGGTGGTGAACGACGCCGAATAACTCGTGCTGTTGTAGAGCACGGTGGTGGTGAGACCGGCGTCGTTCGCAAACGCGATGGTGTAGGTGCTGGCCGCGTTGCCGGTGTTGGTCACCACGATGGCGTAGCTGATCTGCGTTCCCCAGGTCGATGTCTTGAGACCGAAGCCACCCACGCCGTTGTCGCCGATGGCGCCCACGCCGTTGCCGTCGATGGTGACGTCGGCGCCGTAAGTGGCGGCGCCGATAATGGCGCGCAGGCGCGCGCTGTCCACGCGGCTCGCCTGCGCGGTGCTCTGCGCGTTGACGATGGTGTCGTACGTGTTGGCGGCGGTGCCCACCGGCGCGCGGACCTTCACCTTGTAAGTGCGGCTGGCACCCACCGCGAGCGCGGGCATCGTGTACGGGAAATTCTGCGTCGTATTGCCGACCACGAGGAAGCCTGTCCACCCGCCGGGCAGCGTCGACGTGAGGCGATACGTGTCGCTCACGTTGCCCTCGTTCTCGATGGTCAGGCTGTAAGTGAGCGTGTCACCCGCCACCGCGCTCCGGCTGGACTGTCCGCCGTTGCCGGTCCCGCTGGCGCCGAACACGTCATTGCCGTTGCCGTCGGCGGCGAGATCCACCCACATGCGGTAGATCAGCGACACATCGTCGACGTAGGTCCATGTCTCGTAGAGGTTGTCGATGTTGTTCGCCTGGTCGAAGTAGAGACGAACCGTCTGCCCGGCGTAGGCGCTGACATCGGCCGACACCGGCAGCACGTTGTCGTCGGAGATCCAGCCGCTGTCCTTGTAGATGTCGTTGTACTCGGTGAACGCATAGTTGAGGATGGTTTTCAGCGTCGCGTTCGACGTATTGCGGAGCTCCGCGATGAACGGATCGTAGTTGTCGCTGTCGTAGCCCTGCATGCGCACTTTGAAATTGAGCACCGCGCTCGAAACGCCGGACGGGATGGCAACCTGCTGGTACATGTATCCGTGCGCGCTGGTGGTCTGCGTCACGTACTTGAAGCCGAGCAGCGCGGAGTAATTACCGGCGTAGGGCAGATCCGTCGCGACCAGGTGGTCGGCGTAGGTATCATTGTAGGTGCCATTGCGATAGGCGCCGTGCACCCACGAGGCTCCGAACGCCCCCGTCTCGAAGTTGCCGTTTACCACCAGCTCTCCCGCGCGCGCAGCGGACGCGAGCACGGCCAGGACCAGTGCGAGCCAGAGAATGATTACGCGCCGCATCATCGGTTCAACCCCTCGAAGTCCTTGAGCAGCCAGTCCGAGAGAATCAACTGTGCCCTGACGCCGAAGCCTGCACTCCAGGCGTCGGTGTCGGTAATGTCGGGATCGTCGAAGCCGTTCATGCTGTACCCCGCGCCGACGCGCAGCGACTTGAAGAACATGCGCCCGAGCTCGAGTCCGGCGCCGCCCTGTGCGGTGCCACCGTCGCGGATGGCGGCGATACGGCCCCAGGCGTCGATGTCCCAGCCACGCAGGAAATGCCACACGTACTGTCCCAGCACGAGATCGGTGTTGGTGGTGCTGGACACGCTGTAGCTCCAATCCTCCGCGTGCTTGTACGCGTACTTGAGCCGGATTTCGTGCGCCCACGACGGCATCACGTTGACGTCGATGGATGCCACCAGGCGCCAGTTGATGCCGTCGGGATACGACGGCGCCCAGCGGTCGTAGAAGCTGCGAATCATGGCCATCGACTGCACCGGCGCCGACGGCGAGCGGTAGCTTCCGGCCAGCGTGGCGTAGTACTGCGTCTGGTCGTTCTGCGTGTCGCGCGCGCCCAGTCCCAGCGTCTGCCGCGTGACCCACGCGAAGCCGCCTCCCAGTTGCTGCGCCGCACTCAAGCGCACGAGGTTCTTGTCGCCGTGCGGCTCCCAGCGATACTCGTAGCCGCCGTCGATGAAATAGTGACCGGGGACGCGCGAGCTGAGGCCGGTGGTGAGCGCGACGTACTGTTCGTCCTTGCGGCCAGAGAGCGACGTGAAGGTCTCGATGCCCGCAGTGGCGCCGGTGCGCGGCCCGAGGTGGAACTGCTGGCGAATACCGCTGACAGCACCCATGCGCGCGTCGTTGGCGGCGCGATCGAGCGCGTAGCGCGTGAAGGCCTGCGTGCCGTTGGAGGTGGTTCCCTCGATGCCTGCCGTCACCTGGTTCGTCGATGCCTGCTTCGCGGCGGTCAGATACTCGTGCGTTGCGAGCAGACGGAAATGGTCCGAGAGCGGCACGGCCGCGGTCGTTTTCA
>DATEHD010000386.1:0-4443 GCA_035279765.1 Candidatus Krumholzibacteriia bacterium
TTCGTGAATAGCCAACGACGAGCGTGGCGTCGAATTGGGCGTTTGCCACCTCGTCGCGCACCAGGGACGCACAGCGCGCGAGCGATGGATAGAGCAGCGAGAGGCCGGATGCACCGAGCCAGAACACGCCGGGCTCGTCGCGCGATGGCTCGACGTCGGGGGTATAGAAGCGCAGCGAATCCATTAGCGCTTCGATCGCGGAACCCACATCATTGTCAGGCACTTCGCCCGCTCGCAGCGAGGGCAAAAGCGACAGCGCGGCCGCGTAGCGCATGCCGGGGAGAATGCAATGGGCGCGCGCGCTTTCATTCGACCAGAGGATCATGCCCTGCGCGGCGTCGCGGTCAACCACGGCCACCGCATGCTCGCGCCACGCGGGGTAACGGCGCAGCAAAAGCTGTAAGGGGAATTCCGGAAGAATCAGGCAGGCCAACATATTGATTTGCAGCCGCTCACTTTACATTCTTGATTGTGGACGACCGGCACCATGCGAACCCTTACACGCTTATTCGCTGCCGACGGGAAAGAGGACTATTCTTTTCAGCCGCGGGAGGCTCGATGTGCTGAACGCTTTTCTCAGCCTGATCACATTTAAAAGGAGTCGAAAGATGGAAAACCGCACTGCCCGCGCCACCATACGCATCAACGCGCCGACAGAACGCGTGTGGAACGCCCTCATCGATCCCAGTGCCATCAAGCAGTACATGTTCGGCGCCACGGTGTTCTCCGACTGGAAAGAAGGGAGCGCCATTACGTGGAAGGGCGAGTGGCAGGGGAAGCCCTATCAAGACAAGGGCGTGGTGCTGAGCGTGAAGCCGAAGCACAAGATCCAGTACAGTCACTTCAGCCCATCCTCCGGCCTCCCCGACAAGCCCGAGAACTATCACACGGTGACGATCGAGCTGGCCTCCGCCGGCGATCACACCGATGTGCTCCTTGCCCAGGACAACAACGAGAGCGACGAAGTGAAAGAAAGCTCGCAGCGCAACTGGGAGCACATGCTCGATTCGCTCAAGAAGTACGTGGAGCAATGAAAGCGCCACGCCTGGGAGGTTGTGCTAACTCTTCGGTGGCAGCGTGCGCACGAAGCTCACGCCACGATCGACCCACTGCTTGAGCAGGGCGCTGCTCGCGAAGCCGGCGCGCTCGACGAAGACAAAGCCGGGGAGCGGGCGGCCGGTGAAGTCCATTGGTCGCGCGTGCGGCTCTTGCAGCGCGGCGTCGTATGTATCCGGGCCGACGCGCACCACGAGATTGTCGTCGAGCATGCCGCAGCACATGTTGCCCTGCACCATGAACGCCACGCCGCTGTAGAGCGGCCGCTCCGAAAGCCCCGGCGTGTTGCCCATCGCGCGCCGGATCTGGTGGACGGTGCGTTCGCTGAACGTCATGACGCCAGCCTCCGCCGCGACCACATGAACGCCGTAAGCATCCGCCACCGACGTTTCCTCCACGGAGTGTTGTGGGCTGAAGCGGCCTGCAGGCGCTGACGCTCATTGACTTGATAATCTTCGAATGTGATCAATGTAATCCCTCCACTCCGCGGCACCGTCCGGAGTGATTCCAGCCGGGCCCGCGACGTTTGTCTTTGACGATCTCGACATCCCATGTGAATTCATCGAAGCCGGTGCGTGTGACCGAGGTTTCGCCGCGCAGCGAAACCAGGGAGCCGATCGACGGTGCGTCTCTCTTTTTGCGCGTCAAACACACGACGGAGCTTTTGTGCGTGTTGGCCAGTCCCGAAAGCCGGCTCTGCACGTTCATGCGCAGCGTGGAATCCTCGACGATGTCGAGGATGACCAGGCCGAAGCCGCCGGAGCGCAGCAGGTGATCCGCCGCGCGCGCGGCCTTGATGGTGCTCTCGGCGCGCACCACGATGAGTGCAGCGAGGTCCACGCCACAGGCGGCCACATCCGGGGGATAGAAGCTCGACGTTCCGCCGAGGATCCACACCGCGGGCTCGCCGCGCTGCTGGCACTGGAGGACGAGGGAGGTGGCGGCGGTGAGCGTGGCGCTCGACGCGTCGCTGGAGAGCTCCACCATCCGGCCCGCCAACGTCTCCAGCGTCCATGCGCGGGAGGTAGGAGTCCCGGCCGGATGACCCTTTCGGATACCCGGCCGGGACAGCACGTTGGTCAGTGGTGCGGAGGAAGGAACTGGGAGGCTCATGGTTCACCCATCGCCCTGCATTGGTTGTGGTTGCGGCGCCATCCGGGCGCCGTTCCGAAGACCCCGTTAGTAAACAGACAATTGTCTTGTATGGCAAGGGGCTTTATTTTGGGGGTCTGGGCGTGGTGCCATACGAGGGATAGGGCCCCCCTTGACTCGCGGCGCGCCTTTGCGTACACGCTCCCTTCGCCGTGCCGTCGTTCTCCGAACATTTCGCCGCCTACGTCTTCGGCGGCTTTCTCATTCTCGTCACCGCCGTCTCCATTTTTGCGGTGCGCTCGCTGCGTCGCGCGCGCGAAGACATGCTCAACGCCGTCCGCTCGGTCGGCTTCATCCCCGCGCAGAATACCGATGCGCTGCTGCAGCGCCTGACGCACCTCTACCAGCACGTCCGCATCCCGGGACGAACGGGCCGCACACCCGAATACAAACTGCGCGACGTGTTCACGCGCCGTCTCGCCGGGGGCGACATGTACATCTTCGATCTTGTGGACACGAGCGGGAGCGAGAACACCTACACCGAAAGGCAGGGGATTGCGGTCGTATCGACGCGGTTGAATCTCCCCGCTTTCGTCGTGCTGCCGCGGCTCGCTGGAGAAGGTGCCTTCGCGAAATTTGCCGACAAAATGATCGCGTGGATCGTGGCGAAAATGGGCGGGCCCGTCGCGTTTCCCAATCACCCCGAGTTCGAGCGCCACTACATTGTCTCGTCGCCTGACCCCGATGCAGCGCGGCGATTTCTCAACGGCGACCGCCTTGGCCGCCTGGCCGGGCTCAAGCACGTCGGCGTTCATGCCGGAGACGATATTTTCACGCTGTCGCGCTACGGCCTGGTGAGCAAGCCCAACACGCTCCCCGAGCTCCGCGAGCGCGTCGAGCAGGCGGAACGCATGTTCACGATCCTTGCCCCATGATGCCGGCGGGCTGAGCGGTCTTGCCGGGTGGGTGAAAACGACTATAATGACGCGGCCCGGAAGAAAGCAGGTCGCAATGAGCCAGAGTGCACGGATCGCCCCGCGCGAAGAACGTTTCGAAGGACCCGGGGGCGTCAAATTGTTCGGTCGTTCGTCGAAACCCGAGTCCAGCCCGCGCGCCATTCTCGCCATCAGCCCGGGTTTCAATTCTCACAGCGGGCAATACCAATGGGTAACGGATCAGTTCACCGCCGCCGGATTCTCGGTGTACGCACTCGATTTTCGCGGCCGCGGCAAGTCCGACGGGCCGCGTTTTTATGTCGACGATGTGAAGGAATACGTGGGCGATCTGGCCGCGCTCGTGAAGCTGGCCAAGTCACGCGAGCCGGGACTTCCCGTGTACGTGCTCGCGCACAGTGCGGGCGGCGTGATTGCGTGCACGTACGCACTCGACCACCAGAATGAGATCGCAGGGCTGATCTGCGAAGACTTCGCGTTCCAGGTTCCGGCGCCCGATTTCGTGCTGTCGACGATCGCGGCGCTCAGTCGTGTGGCGCCGCATCTCGGCGTGCTCAAACTGAAGAACAAGGACTTCTCGCGCGATCCGAAGGTGGTCGAGGTGATGAACGCGGATCCGCTCATCAAGAATGAAGTGCAGCCGGCGAAGACGCTCGCCGCGTTATGGTATGCCGACCAGCGCCTCAAGAAGGAATTCCCGAAGCTCACGCTGCCCGTGTTCATCCTGCACGGCACCGCCGACAAGGTGACGAAGGCGAGCGGAAGCCAGTTCTTTTACGACACGGCGGGCTCGAAGGACAAGACCATCAAGCTCTACGAAGGCCACTATCACGACCTCCTGAACGACGTCGGGAAGGAAGCCGTGCTCGGGGACATCAAGGGTTGGCTTGATAAACGCGTGCCCGCGCGCTGAAAGAGCGCCCGGACCGCCAAGGACTCCACCTGGCAGGGAAAAGGGGGTTGTAGCGAGCTCTCGCGTCGTGCGGGATGAGCGTTTACAATCGGTGTGGCTGCGCCATGGAAGTACATCCGCCTGCACCCGACGAAACGCCGCCATCCGGGACGGCCATTCTCCTCACGCGTGCCCGCACCGGCGACGTCGTCGCGCGCGAGGAACTCTTCGAGCGTTTCTTTCCCATCCTGCGCCAGTGGGCGCACCGACGTCTGCCTGCCGGTGCCCGTGATCTCAACGAGACCATGGACCTCGTGCAGATAACCCTCCTGCGCGCGCTCAACCGTTTGGATCAGTTCGAATCACGCGGCGAAGGCGCCTTCCTCGCCTATCTGCGCCAGATCATGCTCAACGTGGTTCGCAACGAGGCCCGGCGCGCCGCGCGCCGCG
>DATEHD010000387.1:0-2981 GCA_035279765.1 Candidatus Krumholzibacteriia bacterium
CGCTGGTCGTTGTTGACCCGCTCGCGGTGAATTTCGACAATCGTGTCGGCGGCCGACATGGTGTAAACCACGATCTCCACGGGCATCCGGAAAATGTTGATGTTCGATTGCGACGACGTCTGCTGCTGTTGCAGCGTCACCGTCACGTTGTAGTTCCCGCCGCCCGCGCTCTTCCACGAAGTATCCGCCGCGTAGCGCGGGAAGCCCGTGCCGTTCGTCACCCACTGGTGGAAGAACGAATCCAGATCCATTCCCGATTCGGTCTCGGCCACGCGCTGGAAGTCCGCCGTCACCGCGGTGCCATAGTGGACCTTCGGATCCGTCGCATATTTCTGCATGATCTGCTTGAATTTCACATCGCCGGTGACGTAGCGGAGCATGTCGAGCACCATCGCACCCTTGGCGTACACGCGATTGCCGTCGAACATGTCCTGCACCGACGTGGTGTCCTGCAGCACCAGCGTGCCGACGGCCTTGCGCGCGTTGAGATAGTACGCATCGCGGACCGCTTCGTAGGTGCCGGGGAACGCGCTTTCGCGCGCCTGCCAGTAGAGCAGCTCCGCATAGGTGGCAAAGCCTTCGTTGAGCCACAGGTGCGCCCAGCGTTTGGGTGAGATGTTGTCGCCATACCACTGGTGTCCCAGCTCGTGCGAGACCACGGCGATCGAGCCGCTCCCGATCGACGTCATGGTTTGATGCTCCATGCCGCCGGCAAACGTAAATTCGGAGTGCCCGTATTTCTCATTCGCGAAGGGATAGGGTCCGAACCAGCCTTCTTCCACTTCGAGCGCATCGGCGGTAAGGGCCCAGCCGCTGGGCAGGTTGTGCGTGATGTCGTTGTAGACGAGATGATCGAGAGGCAACGACAGCGGCCCATAATCAGCTTCGAGCGACGCGGGTCGCACATACGTGTCCTGGTAACGCAAATATTCGCCGACGGCAACAGACACGAGATAACTGGCGATGGGATAGTGCGAGAGCCAGTCGTACGTCGTGTTGGGCCCGTTCACGGTTTCGCCGACGAGGAGTCCATTGGAACCCACACGGTAGATCGACGGCACCGTCACGGTGACGCGCACGGAGTCTGCCTTGTCGGAGGGATGATCCTTGCACGGCCACCATTCGCGCGATCCGTACGGCTCGGAGAGACTCCACGCGAGGCGCATGGTGTCGACGCACGGCGGAACGTTGTTCCGGCACTTGGTCCCGAACGTGAAATTGCCGAAGTCGGTTTCAACAGGAACTCCGCGATAACGGATGTCGACAGCGACGAGCGTTCCCACCGCCTGCGATCCCGGCAACGTGATGTGCAGCGCGGCACTGCCCTTGGGATGTGAGAACGCGAGTGCACCGCCGGCCGCGGCGGACACCGAGGTGACGTGCATCGACGGCGCGAGATCCAGCGTGAGCTGCGACAGCGCGGCGTTCACCACGCGCCCTTCCACGCGTACCACGCCGATGATCGAGTCGTTGACCATCGGAATGTTGAGATCGAGATGATAGAAGGTGGCGTCGAAGTTGGCGCTCGCGACCGACATCGCATGGTTCGGTACACGCGTGGCGAACGCGATCTTCGCATCGGAGCAGGCAGACACGCCTTCTTCCACATGCACCTTGAGCTGGTTCGTGGGCGGAGAGAATGCATGCAGCGACGTGGATGTGAGCGACAGCACGACCGCAGCCATGATCAACAGGCGTCCGGGCATGAATTACCTCTATTTCAACAGGACGACTTTGCGGCTCACCTGGGAGTGATGTCCCGTGAGCGAGAGCATGTAAACACCGGACGCGAGCGTTTGACCACGATTGTCCGCCGCATTCCACCGGAACGAATGTGGTCCCGCGGTTTGATTCTCGTCCACGAGTGTGGCCACGCGGCTTCCCGTGGCGTCATAGGCGACGATGGTGACGCGACCGGCTTCGGCCACATCATAGTTGATCGTCGTCGCGGGATTGAAGGGGTTGGGATAGGCCACCAGCGACGCGTGCGCCACACCCGGCATGTCGCCCACGCCGGTCGGAATCGCATTTCTCGCCTGCAGCGCGTCGATCACGCCCCAGCCGTACGTGCGATTGGGAGCGGCGTGATTGGTGGCGGTGTTGCGCAGCGCATTCATGAGCACGAGGTTGCTCGCGTGGGGACGCGCCTGCAGAACCAGCGCCGCGGCGCCGGCCACGAGCGGCGTGGCGAGTGATGTCCCGCTGGTTTGCGTGTAGTACGGGCTGTTGGGGTCGACGGTGTACACGCTCGTTCCCATCGCCATCACGTCGGGCTTGATGCGGTTGTCGGTGGTGTTGCCGACCGAGCTGTAGCCCGCGCGCGTCCCCTGGTTGTCGGTGGCACCCACGGTGAGCACGAGATCACCGTCGGCAGGAGCGCCGAGCGAGTTCTGCGGGTCGGACACAAAACCGTTGTTGCCGGCGGCGTTCACGAGCAGCATGCCGCGACTTGCGGCGAGGTCCGCACCGACGGTGATGATCGCGGTGGCGCCATCCATGTCCTGCCACGTGTAGCCGGTCTCACCGTTGGTGAATCCATTGAGATACACGAGCGAGCTCGAGATGATGTCGGCACCAATCGAATCCGCCCATTCCGCGGCGCGAATCCAGGCGTCTTCTTCGATGTGACGCTCCCATGTGGTGTTTTCCGTCTTGGCGAGCAGGTACGTCGCGCCGAAAGCCGGGCCGATCAACTCGCCGGGTTTGAAGCCGGCGATGGTGCCCAGCACGAGAGTTCCGTGGAAGCCGCTCCCCATCTGCCCGCTCTGATCCGACACGTTGGTGTCGTTGTTGACGAAGTCATACGTGGCGAGCACGCTGAGACTGGTGAAGGCTTCGTGGCCGAAATTGTTGAAGCCGGTGTCGAGCACCGCAATGATGACGCCCTGGCCGTGGTAGCCGAGATCGTGCATGGCGGGCACGTCGATGAGCAGGTTCTGGAAGAACGAGCTGCCGTAGTCGTAGGAGAGCTTCTGCGCGGG
>DATEHD010000388.1:0-4188 GCA_035279765.1 Candidatus Krumholzibacteriia bacterium
GCTGAGCTTCTGAATGGCCACGCCGCCCTTGATCCCCGCCTGCCACGTGGCCGCGTGCGCCGCCGCGACGAACATGACACAGACCATCAACATCAGACCGGTTGTGAACCGTTTTTTCATGCGCGACCTCCTCGTGTGCGACCGTTGCTATTTCTCGGCGCTGATGGGAAACGAGATTCCGCCCATGACGCCGACACCGTGATTCTTCACATCGACAGACTGTCCATTCACGTCATCGGCGAGGGACGCGACGCCCATGCTGTAGCGCACATCGCCGATCAGCGAGAACTTGTCCAGCGCATACGCCACGCCGGCGCCCACGACGGCTCCGAACTCGAAGCTCTTCACGTAGGGCAGATCGAGTGTGCCGTGCTCTTCCACCGCAGCTTCGTGTTTCACATTGAAATTGAACGAGGGTCCCGCGAACACATTGAAAGCAAACTGGCTCGAGCCGGCGGGAAATTCACCGGTGAACAGCACTGGAATGTCGACGTAGTCGAGTTTGTAGAGCGCGGTGTGGATGTCGCCGTCATCGGTGAGGAAATCGCCCTCAGCGCCTTTCTGCGCGTAGAGCACCTCTCCGCGCACACCCAGGCGCGCATTGATGGGATACGCGACGAAGCCACCGCCCATGAACGCACTGCGCGTCTTGAGATGGTCGGGGGCGTCGTCGCCGCCGAATTTCGCGAAGCTGCCGCCGGCCATGACGCCAGCCGTGATCCGCTCCGCATGAGCCTGTCCTGCGGCAGCAACCAGCAAGACGGCGCAGGCGACGGTAGTCAGACGTTTCATGACAGTCTCCTTCTTTATGAAGCGGGGCGTGGGCGGAAAAAAAAAGCGCGGGTCGCGTCGAAAACCGGCACGACCCGCGCCATGAATCAAACCTCTACTGCGAGGAACCGATAGGAATCTGGTAACCGAGCATAAAGCCGAAGCCACGATTCTTGATGTCGGGCGATACGGTCGTCGAAGCGACCGTCACGTCCTTCGCGACCGTGGTCGCACCCATCGAATAGCGCGCATCGAACGTGATGGCTTTGCCGCCCGCCATCTTCTTCTCGACACCCGCGCCGATGGCGCCGCCGAACTCGAAGCTCTGGATGTTGTCCTTGATGTCCGTGCTTTCCACCTTCGCGGACATGTTGAAGCCGAGGGTCGGGCCTGCGAACAGGTTGAAGCCCATCTTCTCGGTGTTCTTGATGTCATACACGAACAGGATCGGGAACTCGATGTAGTCGAGCTTCTCCGTCACGTCCGACGAGCTGCTGGAACTGCTGCTCGCTTTGCCCTTGGCGCCCTTCTGGACGTACAGGCCTTCCACGCGGAAACCGAACTGGTCGTTCACGTGCTTGCCGATGAACAGACCACCCTGGAAGCCGGTGCGCGAGCTGGTGTTGTCGGGGGCGTCGGAGCCGCCGACATTGGCGATGTTCACGCCGGCCTTGACGCCTGCGTACATGTCGCCGGCCGCCTGGGCCTGGGCAGCGAACGCGAACATCGCGATCGCCGAAAGAACTACAAGAGAACGTTTCATAAGAGAGGATCCTCCTCGTTAGGGTTTTCGCAAGCCGGCGCGTCAGTCTTCGAGGTAATACTCGACGGTTGTCACGACACGCACGGTCTTGTTGGATTGGGATTCTTCCGCCACTCCCGGCGCGGGATCGCGTGGGAGGATTTGGAACACACCCTGACTCGCCTGGCGGATCGGTCCCAGATGACTGCCCGAGTCCTTTGCGAATTGTTGTGCCGCTTCGCGCGCACTCGCCGTCGCTTCGGCAATCATCTGCGGTTTCGAGTCGTTGAGTTTCGTGAACAAATACGTGGGACCGCCGCCGCCATACTGGCTTCCGCTGGCGATCACCACACCATTCTGTGCAAGCTCGCCCACGTTCTGGCTCGCCTGCTGTACAAGCTTCGGATCATCCACGCGTACCATCAGCGTTCCGCTGATAATGAAGCGGCTCGATGGTGTCTCCGACCGGTAGCGGTCGGCCATCGCATCTACAACTTCGAAACTTTGTAATTCAGTTTTTTCAGCTTCGATGCCGTTCTTCTTCAAGAACGCGAGGATGGCGCTGCGGCTGGCTTCGAATTTCTTCTGCGCCTCGCCGAGAACGTTGTCGCTGGAGGTGAAACGGATGGGCCAGAAAGCGATGTCAGCCACGACGTCGCGCTGGGCCACACCTTTGACCGATACATAGCGGTCTGCGGTGCGTCCGCGCACGAATCCGTTACCGACGAACCACCCCGCCGCCGCCACACCTGCGGCCAGCAGCGCGATGGCTAGCGTAGGGCCATCCTTCAACACGACCTCCTCGAATGCTGAGAACGGGCCGAATATCGACCCGGGATGGTATCAGCGGACCCGCCGACTGGTCAACGGGTCCGGTAAGTCCCTAAGATCGCTTGGAATAGTCGCCATCGCGAGGGAAAATTGACCCTACGCCCTGGAGCATCCAATCGTGGATAAGTCCGTTGGTGACAATGATATGTCCGGTCTGAAGGAAGCTTTGCCCGCCAAAAAAATCGGTCACCCGGCCCCCGGCTTCCTCCACCAGCAGCACTCCCGCGGCAATATCCCAGGGACTGAGGGTCAGCTCCCAGAAGCCGTCAAACCTTCCGGCCGCGACGTAGGCGAGGTCGAGGGCGGCCGAACCTCCCCGGCGCAAACCGCGTGAATTGTTGAAAAAGAGGGCGAACGACTTGAGATAGATGTCGAGCAGATGGCGCGCCCGAAACGGGAAGCCGGTGCCGAGCATGATGGGACCGCCCACGACGGCAGTGCTCACCCGGATACGCGTGCCGTTCAGGTATGCGCCTTCGCCGCGCACCGCATGATAGGTCTCGCGGTACACCGGCGAATGGGTCAACCCCATGCACAACTCGCCGTCGACTTCCAACGCAATGGTCACCGCGAAATGCGGATAGGCGTGAATGTAATTGGTGGTGCCGTCGAGCGGATCGATGTACCAGCGGCGGCGGGAATCGGCGCCGTCGTTGAACCCGGGAGGCAGACTCTCCTCGGCGACCACATAGTCGCCGGGAAACGCGCCGCGAATGGCGTCGAGAATCACCTGCTGCGACTTTGTGTCGACCACGGTGACGAAGTCGTTGCGGCCTTTTTCGTCGACGTCGTGTTCGGTGATGCGATTGTACGACGCCATGATGATGCCGGCGGCCGCGTGCGCCGCCGCCGTCGCCACCTGGAGTTCCTTTTCGAACTTCATTCATGTCCCTTTCTGCCGTTGGAATAGCCGTGCCTCGCAAGCTTCGGCACGGCATTCTGCGGGTCATGATCTTTCGCGAACCCGCCGGGGCTGCGCGCCGAATTTCTTTTCCACCATTTCCAGGAATACGCGTCCGGCGGGAGAGAGCGAGTCGGCGCCACGGTGCACGATTCCAATCTCGCGCTCGAAACGCACGCCCTCGATCGCAATCACCTTGAGCGCCTTGCGGCCGATTTCCGTCGCCACCACCGGCCGCGGCAGAATGGTGACCCCGAGCCCGGCCTGCGCCAGGCGCTTCATGGCCTCGGGGCTCGCGATCTCCATGCGCGCGCGCACCGATCCGCGGTGCGCTGCGAACACGGCATCTACCATGCGCCGCGTCGTGGATCCCGACGGGTAGGCGATAATGCCTTCTTCCGCGAGCTCCTGCAAGCGCACGCGGCGTTTCGTGGCCAGCGGGTGTCCGGGATGAGCCACCGCGACCAGGTCTTCGCGATAAATGGGACGCACGGTCAGACCCGCGCCTTCCACAGGCAACGTTACTGTGGCCAGTTCGATGCGCGCCGAGGCCAGCTCCTCGAGCAGATGCCGCGTGTCTCCAATGGTGATTTCAATACGCACGCCGGGGTAGGAGCGGTGAAACGCGCGGTACACCTCGGGCAGAACGTAGACGCTGGCGGCGTCGGTGTTGCCCATGCGCAGGTGCCCGTGCTCGAGCTGGTTCAGGCCGCGCAGCTCGGCATCGAGCGAGTCGAGGGCCGCCACGATCTCTTCGGCCCGGGCCGCCAACGCCAGCCCGGCGGCGGTGGGTGCGAGCTTTCTCCCGCGGCGCACGAACAGCCGCTGGCCCACGCTGGTCTCGAGCTTCTTCAGCTGCAGGCTCACGGCCGGCTGGGTGACGAAATTCGCTTCGGCCGCCGCGCCCACGCTGCCGGTCCGAATGACGGAGACGAAGTATCGC
>DATEHD010000389.1:0-7690 GCA_035279765.1 Candidatus Krumholzibacteriia bacterium
GCCTACCACACGCTGCACACCGTGCTCGACGGGGTGGCGCGCCTGATGGCTCCCATCGCGCCCTTTCTCTCCGACGAGATCCATCTCGCGCTGCGCGGACTCAGCGCGGAAAGCGCGAACGGAGTGAGCGTTCATCTCGAAAAATATCCCGAGTCTGACGCGAACGCCATCGACGCAGACTTGGAAGCCCGCATGGACGTAGCGCTCAACGTCGTGTCGCTCGGCCGCACCATTCGCAATGACACGTCGGTCAAGGTGCGCCAGCCGCTCTCGGAAGCGCTTGTGCACTCCACCGACCGCACCGCGCTGGATGCATTTCTCGCCCATCGCGAGATCGTGGGGCTCGTGACCGACGAGCTCAACGTGCGCACGTTGCGCTCCGTCGATGACGTCGCGACGTACGTGAGCATGACCGCCACGCCGAACTTCCCGGTGCTGGGGAAGAAATTTGGAAAGCGCGTGCCGCGCGTGGCCGAAGCCATCAAGGGCCTCGACACGGCGTCGTTGTCGGCCTTCATGGCGCAGGGAAGCGCGCGCATCGCGCTCGACGGCGAAGCCATCGAGCTCGGTCGCGACGATCTCAGTGTCAGCGTGGCACCCGTCGCGGGCTACGGCGCGCACGAGGAGCGCGGGCTCACCGTGATTCTGAATCTCGCGATCAGCGAGGAGCTGCGCCTGGAGGGGCTGGCGCGCGAAGTGGTCAATCGTCTGCAGAACCTGCGCAAGAGCGCGGGGCTCGACGTCACGGATCGCATTCGCGTCCGCTACCGGGGTGGGGAACAGGCGCAACGCGTTTTCGCCGCGCAGGGGGCGTTGATCGCGTCGGAAACTCTCGCGGAGGACGTGAGCGCGGATGCGCCCGACTGGAAAGACACGATGGCTTTCGATCTGGAAGGCGAATCGTTGTCGTTGTGGATTACGAAATCTCGTTGACAGGGTCGGAGGACAGCACTATCTTTCCTTCGCTCTGGCGGCGACTTGTGTCGTCGTAAACTAATAAGCGACAAGGGGTTACGAGGACATGACGAAGCGGGATCTACAGCGGTTCAAGAAGCTCATCGAAGACGAGCGGCAGCGTGTTCTGCAGCGCCTCGGCATGATCGAGGAAGAAATTCAGGGCATCAACTCGCGCGACACCGGCAACCAGAGCTATTCGAACCATATGGCCGACATCGGCAGCGACGCGATGGAGCAGGAACAGGCGTTCCTCCACGCGAGCCAGGGCACCGACTACCTGATCGCGCTCGAAGAGGCGCTGCGCCGTATCGAAAAGGGAACCTACGGCGTGTGCGACGAGTGCGGAGAGAAGATTCCGCCGCGACGGCTGGAGGCGTTTCTGGCAGCACGCACGTGCGTGAAGTGCCAGTCGCGCCTCGAGCGGATTCAGAGGGCATAGCGTGGGTCTTTTCATCCCCGCCCTGGTCATCGTCCTGCTCGACCAGGCGACCAAGCGCCTGTTCTGGCGCCTGGGCCAGAACCACGAGATCATTCCCGGTTACTTCAACATCACCCTGGTGAAGAACGCCGGCGCGGCGTTCGGCATGTTCCAGGGAGCGCGCGTGTTCTTCGTGACGGCAAGCTTCCTGGCCGTGGGGCTGATCATCTACCTGGGCATGCGGCTTCCCCCGTCGCAGCGCACGCGGCGCATCCTGCTCGGTCTCATCCTGGGCGGCGCGATCGGAAACCTCATCGACCGCGTGGCGTCGGGCGAGGTCATCGACTTTCTGCAGATCGGTGTGGCCGGACACTACTGGCCGGTATTCAACATCGCGGACGCCGGGGTCACTGTCGGCGCCGCTCTTCTCATTCTATATGCGTTGCGCTCGCAGCGCTCCTTTGTGCCCGTTGCTCCCACCGCCGCCGAGGAGATTCCCTCCACCACGGCAGACGATTCTCTCCCGCGTTGAGCATGAGCAAACCGCGCGTCTCCATCCAGGTGGGTGAGGGCGACGCGGGACAGCGCCTGGATCGCTTTCTCGCTTCTGCACTCGACGGATACTCCCGGACCCAGGTGCAAAGCCTGAACGCCGCGGGTGCCGTTCTCGTCGACGGACGCGTGCGCGCGGACAGCTTCGCGCTTTCCGGCGGCGAAACTATCGAGGTGGAGATGTCGCCGTCGCCGGGCGCGCGCGACGCACCGGCCGGGCAGCAGATTGCGATTCCCGTCGTGCACGAAGACGAATCCATCGTGGTCGTCGACAAGCCGGCCGGAATGGTGGTGCATCCCGCACATGGCAACTGGGACGGCACGCTTGTGAATGCGCTGCTCGGCCGCGGCACGCCGCTCTCTTCGCTCGGCTCGACCGATCGTCCCGGGGTCGTGCACCGTCTCGACAAGGACACCTCCGGCATCATGGTGCTTGCCAAGACGGACGCCGCCTACCGGAGCCTCGCCGCACAGTTCAAGGAGAAGGAAACCGAGAAGACATATCACGCGCTGGTGCACGGGCACGTGCGGTCGCGCGAGATCGTCATCGAAGAAGCCATCGTGCGCCATCCCGTCCACCGTCAGCGCATGGCTGTCTCCGGCACCGGCGGGCGCGCCGCGCGCACGGATGTCTTCGTGGTAGACACCTTCCAGCATTTCGACTATATTCGCGTCTTAACCCACACGGGGCGAACACATCAGATACGCGTGCACATGGCGCACGTCGGCAATCCGCTGCTGGGGGATATGCTCTACGGCGGAAGACGATCGCGCAGTGCCGGCAACCAGGGACGGGGCAGGACCACGTTCGAGCGATTGATGAAGATGATGCCCCGCCACGCGCTGCACGCAACACGATTGTCGTTCACCCATCCCGATCTCGAAACACGTATGACATTCACGAGCGCACTCCCCGCCGACATGCGCGCCGCGATGGAACTGCTCTATCGTGAGGATCGTGCGCGTGAAGTCCCTGCATGAAAATCACGCAGCGTGAAAACCGGGGTGCGGTAATTCTCGACCTGAACGGCAAACTGACCGGCGGCCCCGACGCCGACATGTTCCGCAAGCTCTTCGAGGGACTGATCGAGCAGGGTAAGAAACAGATCGTCGTGAACCTGGAAAGGGTGTCGTGGATCAACTCGACCGGTCTCGGCATCCTCATTCACAATTGCAGCTCCGGCCGGAGCGCCGGCGGCGACCTCGTCGTGATGGGCGCCTCCGAACGCATCGAAAGCATTCTTTACGTGACCAAGCTCAACCTGCTCTTCAAATCGTTCGAGAACGAAGAAGATGCCGTGAAGAGCTTCAACCAGGTCAGCCACTAGGCAATTTCACAAGGGTTGTCGGATGGTAAGAACGAATCAGATCGAGCAGATGACGCTTACGTTTCCCAGCGACCTCAAGTACCTGGGAGCTGTCGACGCCGCCGTGCAGGATCTGGCCCGCGAGCTCCTGTTCTCGCAGGACGCGATCAACGATCTCGGCACCGCGCTGATCGAGGCGTGCAGCAATGCGATCGAGCACGGCAACAAGTTTTCGCCCGACAAACGTGTGACGGTGGCGCTTCGTTTCCAGGATGGAAAACTGACTGCGTCCGTGAAGGACGAAGGACGCGGATTCGACTTCGAAAGAGCCATGACCGAAGAACCGGACCCCGATCCGACCAGCGAACGCGGTCGCGGCATTCTCATCATGCGCGCTTTCACCGACGGACTGACGTTCAGCTATGACGGCGGGCTTGTCTGCGAGCTGACCAAAGTTCGTGACGGTTCCTCTTCGGCGGAGTAGCTTCTCTACATCCTCCCCGCGCGTGTCCGCACGCCGGAACCGCGCCGTGCGCGCTCGCGTAGACAACGGGAGGCCTCATTCCCGGTGACGCACCGCACGTGCGGAGTAATTCCCTGATGAGCGGCACCCACAGTCTTATTCTTCCTCTCGCCTATCTGCTGTGCGGGATCGTGATCTTCCTGCTCGGCCTGACGCTCCTGCGTGTGGGCCGCAGCAGTGCTCCGACGCGCGCCGCCGCGCTGATGCTTTTCTTTGCGGGTCTCGGTCCGCTGCTCAGCGCCTCCGGAATGATCCTCCAGCATTCGCTGCGCGAAGGCACCGTGCTCTTCACAAGCATGCTCGACAACTTCGAGTACCTGTGGGAATTCTATTTTCCCTCGCTCCTGCTCTTTGCCCTCACCTTTCCGCGCGAGAACCGCGCGCTGCAGCGTTTCCCCGCGCTGGGGCTGCTCATTTTTCTTCCTTATATCCTGCACCTGATGGCGTTCATGTTCGGCGACGCCATGCTCGATGAATTGTCGCGGCTGCCGCGCGCGCTGGCCGGAGCGGCCCACAACTCGCGCGGGAGCGACATTGCCATCTCCGGCTTCGACGCCGTGGTGGGCGCGATGGTGCGACTGCTGGAGACCGTGCACCGCGCATTGTTTGCGGTGGTGAACGTGGTGTACTCGGTGATCGCGCTCGATCTCCTGTGGCGCAGCCAGCAGGGGCTCCCGAACCGGCGCCTCATCCGCCAGCTGCGCACGGTGGGAGTCGGAGTGGCGGCCAGCCTCGCGTGTTACACGCTCGCGAAGACATCCCTGATGATGGGCTCACGCATGCTGCCGGTGACGCGGAGCCAGGCCGTGCTCAGCCTCTCCCTGGTGGCAAGCGGCGGGACCATTGCCTATGCGGTGATCCGCCAGCAGTTCCTCGGCGTGCGTCATCTGCTGCAGCGCGCGCTGCTCTACCTCTTCCTCGCGGTGCTGCTCGGTGCCATCTACATTCTCGCCATATGGCCGGTGACGCAATTTTTCGCCCAGTACAGCGCCGTCGGCCAGAAGGCCTTCGAAGCCGGGTTCGTGGTGCTGGTGGTGCTCGCCTTCCAGCCCGTGATCGAGCGCGCCGAGGGTCTCCTGGAAAACGCCCTCGTGCGCACGAGTGGCAGCACGGCGCGCCGCTTCAAGCTGCTTGGTGATGCGGTGGCGGCCGCCGGTACGTTCGAGTCGCTCGACGAAGCCGTGGTAAAGGGACTGCGCGATGCGCTGGATGCCACCGATGTGCGTCTCACCATGCTTGGCACCGGCGACCCGCTCGCCGTGGCGCTGGCGGAAGCGGGCGAGCCTGCGCGTCGCACCGAGCTTTTGCGCGCGCCGCAGCCGGTGCGTCCGCGCCGTTTTCGCCGCAAGAAGCGCGCTGCCGAAGAAGTGCCGGGGCGCGCGCCGCTCGAAGCCGATCAACTTCCGCCGCGTGTGGAGCTCTTTGTTCCGGTGATGCACGAAGGACACTGCGTCGCGTATGGCGCGCTGGGAGAGAAAGTGTACGGCCTGGCGTACGGCGCGGAAGAGATGGGTCATCTTGCCGTCCTGTCCACGCAGATCGGCGCGGCGCTCCTCAACATCCGCCTGCTCAAGGAAAGTGTCGAGCGCAAGGTGTTCGAAGAGGAATTGCGCATTGCGCGCCAGATCCAGATGAAGATGCTGCCGGGCCAGCCCCCGGCCATCCCCGGATTCGGGCTGTACGGTGTGGCGGTGCCCAGTCGACAGGTGGGCGGTGACTATTACGACTTCATCGTGGTGGACGATCGCTGGCTGGTGGTGGTGGTGGCGGACGTATCCGGGAAGGGAATTCCGGCGTCGCTGCTCACGGCGACACTGCAGGCGACCGTGCGCACGGGCGCCGACGCGCAAATTGATCCTCCGCGCATGCTGGCGCGGCTCAACCGTCTGATCTACCAGAATACGAGCGCCTCGGAGTTTGCCACGGCGTTCTATGGAGTGATCGATATCGAGAAGGGAACGCTGCGTTACGCCAACGCGGGCCACGAATTTCCGTTCCTCGTCGCAGGCGGGCGCGCCGCGCAGCTGGAAGAGAGTGGCATCGTGCTCGGGTGCGTGGCGGAATTCGACTACACCGAATACGAAGTGCCGCTGCCGGAGGGAAGCGCGCTGGTGGTCTTCACCGACGGCGTCACCGATTCCGAGTCGCGCGCGGGAGAGAACTACGGCGCGGAACGGCTGCGGCGGCTCCTCGAGTCGGATGGAAACGCATCGGCGCGCGATTTGTGCCGGCGTGTGATCGAAGACGTGCGCACCTTCGGCGACGGCGAGAACCAGGACGATCTCACACTCGTGGTGCTGACGCGCGGCCGCGAGCAGGCATGAGCGGACGCGTGCTCGCCATCGATCCGGGGGAGCGCCGCGCGGGTCTCGCCGTGAGCGATCCGCTGGGCATCACCGCGCAGGGGCTGCCGACCTTCGACCGCAAAGTCGGCGACCTGGTCCAGCACGTGGCGATGCTGGCCCGCGAGTACGAGCTGACACGTATCGTGGTGGGCAATCCGCTCTCGATGTCCGGCCGGGAAAGCGAGGGATCGGTGCGGGCGCGCGAGCTGGCACAAGCGCTGCGCACGCGGCTGTCGCTGCCCGTGGAGCTCTGGGATGAGAGACTTTCGAGCGTTGAAGCCCACCGGGTGCTGAAGGGATCACGGGTGGACAAGGGAACCGTCGACCGCCTGTCGGCGGTCCTTATCCTGCAGGGGTACCTGGATGCCCATTCGCGCCGTCCGGAAAACGGCGATGAGTACGACGCATGACCAAGGCTCGCTGGCTGATTGCATTCTTTGCGTTCATCGTCCTGTCGGTCGCGGCGGTGGGCGCCTTCGTTCTCTATGACGTGAGCCACGGCGTCAAGCAGGGTGGCGGCGAGAAGGTGCGCGTCACCGTCGCCGAAGGGGCACCCTTCACGCGTATCGTCGACGATCTGGCGAAGGACCATCTCATTCGCCGCGCATGGCCGCTCAAGTTTTTTGCGCAGGCGACGCAGTCCGACCGCAAGGTGCACCGCGGCACGTACGAGTTCGCGCGCGGCACCGCCCCCATCGACATGCTGCGAGCGTTTGTGAACGGCGACATCCTCACCGTTCGTGTGACAATTCCCG
The DNA here is from genome assembly GCA_035279765.1 of Candidatus Krumholzibacteriia bacterium. GTDB lineage: Bacteria > Krumholzibacteriota > Krumholzibacteriia > WVZY01 > JAKEHA01 > JAKEHA01. The sequence continues at coordinate 6,858 of DATEHD010000389.1, forward strand.
AGGGCTTCAACATGTGGCAGGTGTCGGCGGCATTTACCCCCGCCGGCGTGGACTCGCTGGCCATGATGAAGGCCATCCACGATTCCGATCTCGTGAAAGCGCTGCAGGTGCCGACAGACAATGTGGAAGGCTATCTCGCTCCGGATACGTACCTGGTTGCGTTTGGAAGCGACGCGGGTGACATCGTGGCCCAGATGCTCACCCGGTTCCATGCGGTATGGACGCCCGATTTCGAGAGCCGCGCGCGCGAGCTGGGCATGACCCGGCACCAGGTGCTGACGCTCGCCTCGATCGTGGAATCGGAGGCGCGCGATCCGATGGAACGCCCCCTGGTGTCCGCGGTGTATCACAATCGTCTGAAGATCAACATGAAGCTGGATGCCGACCCCACCGTGGCCTATGCCAAGGGCGGCTTCCACGGCCACCTCTATTACAAGGATCTCGAGCTGGATTCGCCCTACAACACGTACCGGCACCCCGGCCTTCCACCGGGGCCGATCGGAAATCCGGGGACGGAGTCGATCCGGGCGGCGCTGTTTCCGGACACCACGTCGCACGCGCTCTATTTCGTGGCGCGTGGTGACGGGCGGCACGACTTTTCGAACACGCTCAAGGAGCACGACGCGGCCATCCGGCGCGCGCACGCCGCCATGAACAGCAGGCCGAAATGAATTGCGCAGACATCAATACCGCGATGGAACGGCTCGAGGAGCGCATTCGCGCGCACGGTCCCATGGCTGTCGCGTGCTCGGGAGGCGTTGACTCCGCGCTCTTGGCCGTGGTGGCGCACCGCGTGCTGGGCGGAAACATGCTGTGCGTGCTCGGGGTTTCCG
>DATEHD010000390.1:0-3870 GCA_035279765.1 Candidatus Krumholzibacteriia bacterium
TGCTGGTCGCCGGCACCACCGGCTCCGGCAAGTCGGTCGCCATCAACACCATGATCCTGTCGCTGGTATACCGGCTGCGGCCGGATCAATGCCGGCTGATCATGGTCGATCCCAAAATGCTCGAGCTATCCGTCTATGACGGCATCCCGCATTTGCTGACGCCCGTCGTCACCGATCCGAAGAAGGCGGTGGTCGCGCTCAAATGGGCAGTGCGCGAAATGGAAGAGCGCTACAAGAAGATGTCCAAGCTCGGCGTGCGCAACATCGACGGCTACAACGCGCGGCTCGCCGAAGCCAAGGCAAAGGGCGAGACGCTTCAACGCACCGTGCACACCGGCTATGACAAGGAGAGCGGCGAGGCAATCTACGAAAAGGAGGAGCTCGAACTCGATCCGCTGCCTTATCTCGTCGTCATCGTCGACGAGATGGCCGACCTGATGATGGTCGCCGGCAAGGACATCGAAGGCGCGGTGCAGCGCCTGGCACAGATGGCGCGCGCGGCCGGCATCCACATGGTGCTCGCCACCCAGCGGCCGTCGGTCGACGTGATCGTGGGCAAGACCAAGGCGAATTTCCCCACCCGCATCGCGTTTCGCGTGGCCACCAAGGTCGATTCGCGCACCATTCTGGACGTCATGGGCGCCGACAAATTGCTGGGCAAAGGTGATATGCTCTACCTCGATTCAAGCCACCCCATGCCGTTGCGCCTGCACGGCGCCTGGGTGTCGGAGCCGGAGATCGAGCAGCTCATCGAGCACTGGAAGTCGTACCGTTTCGAGGAGTCGTCCCTGAACCTCCACGAGGCGCGCGCCGGCGGCGCCGATGTGGACAGCGATCTGGATCCGCTCTTCGATGACGCGCGCGGCGTGGTGGTGCAGTTCAAACAAGGTTCAACGTCGTTGCTCCAGCGCAAGCTTCATATCGGTTATTCGCGCGCGGCCCGACTGCTCGACCAGCTCGAGCAGCAGGGCATCGTGGGTCCGCCCGATGGATCGAAGCCGCGCGAGGTCTACCAGACCCAGTCTCCCGAGTAGCTCTGTCGCATTGCCTGCATGAAAGCCTACATCGTCACGCTCGGGTGTCCGAAAAACCTCGTCGACAGCGAAGCCACCGCGTCGGTGCTGCGCCGGAGCGGGTGCGACGTCACCGGCGATCCCGCCACGGCCGACGTGCTGCTGGTGGGCGCGTGCTCGTTCCTGGATTCATCCTGGCGCGAGACCGTGGAGGAGACGCGCAAGCTCTCGCGCTACAAGCGCGGTTCGAAAAAGAAACGCCTTGTGCTGATGGGATGTCTTCCCAAACACCGAAGCGAAAATCTGGAAGCCGAACTGCCGTGGGTCGATCATTTCCTGCCCACGGGTGCACATGCGCGGCTCGCGGAGATGATGGCGGGATGGGAGAGTGGCGCGCCGGTCGCACGGATGCTCGCGCTCGGTGATTTGGACCGCTTTGCTGAATTTGAAACGCGCGAGCTGCTTTCTGCGTCGCACACCGCGTACGTGAAGGTGGCGGAGGGCTGCAACCGGAAGTGCACGTTCTGCGCGATTCCGCTGATCCGCGGACGACAGGTGTCGCGCCCGGCCGATTCCATCGTGCGCGAAGTCGAGAATCTGGTGGCGCGCGGCGTCAAAGAAGTAACTCTGCTCGCGCAGGACATTGTGACATACCGCGACGGCGCCACGCGTTTTCCCGATCTCGTGAACCGCATCGCCGCGACCGGTGTCGATTGGGTGCGTATTTTCTACGTGCATCCCGCCGGGCTCGAGCTGCGTCACATCGAGCCGCTCTTCGAGCATCCTGCCGTGTGCCGTTACCTCGAGATGCCTGTGCAGCATTCGTCGTCGCGCATCCTCGATCGCATGCAGCGCTCCTACGACCGCCCGCACGTGGAGAAACTCCTGGGCGCCGTGCGCGGCGCGTTTCCCGACGTGGTCATTCGCTCGGAGGTGATCGTCGGATTCCCCGGCGAAACCGAAGCCGAATACGACGAGCTCAAGCTGTTCCTGGAGGAATTCGCGTTTGATTCTTTGGGGGTGTTTCCGTATTCTCCGGAGCCGGGCACGCGGGCACCCGAGTTGGACGGACAATTGCATCCAGAATTGATACGCGAACGCGCCTCCGAGATCACCGAGCTGCAGGAGGCACTGTCGTTCGCAGCAAGGTCCCGCTTCCAGGATGCCACCCTGCGCGTGCTCATCGACCGCGAGCTGGATGAAGCGGACGAATCCGGGGCCGGCCACGCCGGCCGTTTCTACGGACAGGCCCCTGACATCGACGGAGAAGTGTTCGTAAGCGGTGACGTGCGCACCGGCGAATTCGCCGAGGTGCGCGTGACCGAAACCGATGTTTTCGATCTGTGCGGCGAGGCGGTCCCTGATGTCCTCGGCACGAAGGAGTAGTCACGTGCGTCGTTCGACAAATCAGGCGTGGAGTGATCTCGCCAGAGTGGCGCTGGCGTGCGCGGTTTTCGTCGCGTTGAACGCGGCCCCCGCCGCGCGCGCTGCGGAAGCGACCGCCACCAACCTCGACCTCATGCAGAAACTCACCGCCCAGGTGGTGCAGGAGCTGCATTCCAAGTTTGCGCCATCGCTCGGAGCCCGTGCCGTGCAACTCAAGCCGGCCGCTACCAGCGAGGACTATTACTTTGTCACCAACGTGCTGCGCGAAGAGCTGACGAAGCTCGGCATCAAGGTGATTGAGCCTGCGATACAACTCTCGGCCCCGATGACGCCGTCGCCCGCCATGGCGCCCGTAACCCCGGGGACGGGCGCGGCGGGAACCCAGGGCGCGTCGTCATCGACAGCCTGGACCGGCACCTACACGCAGGCCTCAGCGCCGCCCGATACATCGCATGCAGCGCAGGGCAGCGGCGCCGCTGGCACCGGCACCCCCGGCCCCGCCGGCGCTGGCACTGCCGGCACCGGCACGTATGTGCTCACGTACCAGAACGTGGTGTTCGCCGTGAAGTACGTCGATTCGCACCGTTCCTTCGTGGTGGGCGGCAAGCGCGTCGCGCGCCACGCCGCCGTGCGTATGATGACGACGCTCACCGACCCGGCCGACGGGCGCGTGGTGTGGGTGGGCGAAGCCGTCCGCGAGTCGGATGACGAGATCGACTACGGCAAGGCCATGCAGATCGAGCAGGGAAGCTACGCATTCAACAAACCGATCGTGCCCTCGGCGGGTTGGGGCAAGTACGTCGAGCCGGTGTTCGTCACCGGCATCATCGTGGGCCTGATCTACCTGTTCTTCTCCAACCAGAGTAACAATTGACCGATTGGAGTGCGGACGTGCGGCGTCTCGTCGCGACTCTGTTGCTGCTGGCGCTTGGCTGCGGAACCCAGGGCCCCGTTGCCGACATGCGCCACGCCTACGAGAAGGGCGACTTCAGCGAAGTCGTCATGCTGGGCCGTCACGCCATCCGGAACGGGAATGCCTCCGCCGACGTTCACTATTATTATGGAATGGCACTCATTGCCCTCGGGCGTGACAGCGAAGGGTTCACCGAGATCGACGCCGCGGTCGCGGCCAACGCGGGCTTGAAGGCCGACGCGGCCGGGAAGCTGCGTGACTTCAGCAACAAGGAAGGCATCGGGCGCAATGAAGGCGCGCGGCGGCTGCGCAAGGCACACGAGCTCGATCCCACCATCGATCTCGAGAAGCGGCGTTTCGCGGTGGCAGACACCTATTATGAGGACCGCGATTTTCAACAGGCGGCCGCTCTCTACGACGAAGCCGTGACCAAGTATGCCGGTGCTCCCGAATGCGAGCGCGCGTACGCGCGTCTCTCCGATTGCTGGCGCGCACTGGGTGACGACGAGAAGGCGCGCGCCGCGATGGAAACGCTTGTGAAGAAGTACCCGCGCAGCG
>DATEHD010000391.1:0-3247 GCA_035279765.1 Candidatus Krumholzibacteriia bacterium
ATCGGAGATCGCCGCCACCTCATCGAAGTGCGGGCCCTTTTCCATCACGATCGATCGTGCTCACAAGCTCTTCGAGGGCGCGCACGACAGTCATGCGCGCGGCATCGGGGCTCGGCTTGTCCAGCGCCTCCGCGATCTGCGCGTAGCTGTATCCGAATTCGATGCGGAGCAGCACGGCGTGCTGCCTGTCTTCGGAGAGGCTGGCCAGGGCGCGTTGATAACGCTCGAGCTGCTCCATGCCAATGGACCGTTCGACAAGCGACACGTAGGGTGAAACCAGCGTCTCGTGCAGCGACTCGTGCACGCCGCGCCGGTCCGAACGGCGAATCTCCTGCCGGATGACGTTGAGAAGGATCGCGCGCAGGTAGGCGAGAAAGGCGCCTTCGCCGCGGGACTCGAAGTCTTCCAGGTGATTGAGAGCGCGCAGGAGCGTGATCTGAACCAGGTCCGCGGTTTCGTTCAGGTCGCGGGCATTCACCGGGAGGCGGCGGTGGGCCCACTCGCGAAGCACGGGCAAGAAGCGCGCAAACAGCGCCTCGCGCGCATCGACGTCACCGTCGCGGGCGCGAGTAATCAGGATGGCGGTCGCCGAAGGCGTCGGACTTGCCTCGTCCCCCGGTCGCTGGATGGATTCATTCATGGTCTACCCGATGCAGGATCGATTGTAACACCCGCGTCGTCCCGCGTGTGCCAAGGAAGCAAAGGACGCGGCCGGGACGGCCATAATCCGGTCCCGGGACGGCGGGAGTGCGCCATCGAGCGGGGAGCGCCGATGCCGTTGGCAGGCTCCCGGTTTCATGCTAGCCTTCGCGGATTCTCGCGGCGCGACACGCCGTGTGGTTCCCCTTGCAAGGAGTTTCAATGCGGCGCGTGGGTTTGATCGCGGCCATCTTCCTGGCCGCGGCGCTTCCAGTACGAAGCGCAGACTACTTCCAGCAGTTTCACCACACCACGATCAATGTGAAGCTCGACGCCACGAAGAAGTGGGTCTCGGGCAACGAGTCGATTCTGTACGTGAACAACTCGCCCGATACGCTGCGCGAGTTCTACATGCATTTGTATCCGAATGCATTCCGGAACAAGAACTCGGCATACATGAAAGACGAGAACCGGAAGTACAACCTGGTCCTGAAAGACCTTTCCGACGATGACAAGGGCTGGCTGGACATCAAGAACGTGAAGATCAACGGCAAGGCCGTTGACCCGCTCATCGACGACACCATCGCGAAGATGACACTGCCAGCGCCGCTTCTCCCCGGCGACTCGCTTCACGTCCAGCTCGACTTCGACGGCAAGATCCACAAGGCGCGCGACCGCTCCGGATATCGCGGCAACCATTTCGACATGGCGCAGTGGTATCCCAAGATCGTGGTCTACGACGACAAGAAATGGCACCCCGACAAATTCATGACCGGTGAATTCTACGGCGAGTTCGGCAATTTCGACGTGAACATCGAGCTGCCGGAGAACTTCGTCGTGGCCGCAACCGGGCTGGTCGCGAGCGGCGATCCGGGCTGGACATACAATCCCGCGCACGCCGGCAAGAATGCGAAGCCGCACCCGAGGACAGACAAGACCAAGGTCGTCCATTTCCACGCCGACAACGTCCACGACTTCACGTGGGCGGCGGATCCGTCCTTCGTCGTGCAGGACACGACCATGGGCGACCTCAAGATCCACGCCGTATACCGCCGTTCGAGCGCCAAGACGTGGCAGGACTCCACACTCGTGCACACGATGCGCGCCGTGCGTTTCCTCGAAAAGCACGTGGGCAAGTATCAGTGGCCGCAGATCACCGTGTGCGAAATGCTGCGCACCGGCGGCATGGAATACCCGATGTTCATTCTGGACGGCCGCGCCGCCGAGGGACTCGTCATGCACGAGTACGGCCACGAGTATTTCTACGGAATGCTTGCCAACAACGAGCGCGAGGAAGCATGGATCGACGAAGGCTTCGCGTCGTTCATCGCGCGTTACTACCAGGAGAAGCGCTATGGCGCCTGGGGTGACAAGAGCCGCTGGAACTGGTACCAGCGCATGACGCCGCAGTACAAGTTGTGGCAGGACTATCGCCGCGACGTGTTCGATCTCGAGCGGCGCAACTACGGCGAGCGTACGTCCTTCCGTGCCGAAAAATACGACAACTCGTATCGCATCCACGTTTACCAGAAGGCCGCGCTCACCTACAACGTGATGCGTTTTGTCGCCGGCGACTCCACCTTCGACAAGATCAACCACACGTTCTTCGATACGTGGAAGATGAAGCACGTGAACGAGCAGCGCTACGAAGCCGCGGCCGACACCGTGCTGCATCGCGATCTCTCACGCCAGTTCGAGCAGTGGCTGCACACCACCAAGACTGTCGACTACGCGCTCGATGACGTGCGTACCAAGCCGGATTCCAGCGGCGTCACCGCGCGCGCGGTGGTGACGCGCAAGGGCGAGCTCTTTTGCCCCATCGAAGTGCAGTTCTTCATGAAGGACGGCACCGTGGTGCGGCAGCGCATGGATGCGCGCAACCGCTCGCTGGTGGCGAAGGTGCACCTGCCCGCGGCGCCCGTGCGCACAGCGGTCAATGCCGACAACGAGATCATGGACATCAACATGGAGAACAACTTCTTCCCGCGGAAGAAGGCGCTCCAGATCGACTGGCCCAACAACACGTACTTCCCCGAAGACGCGTACACGATCAAGCATCACCCTTCCATCTGGTACAACGACATCGACGGCGCCAAGGTGGGCTGGCACTTCTACGGAAGCCAGCAGGGCTGGTGGGATCGCTATCGTCTCGGTCTGTACTATGGTGCCGAGAGCAAGCGTTTCGATTTTTCCGCGTCGGGCGAATGGCCCAATCACCTGCTGGGCGGAAACGGCTATTACTTCGCGTCCGGTTACCGGATGGAAGGACGCAACGACGCGCGCGTCGGCCTGCACGTCACCCTGCGCCCGAAGCTCATCGTCCCGCCCACGCAGGAGGTCACGCTCGGCTTCGGTTACCACGAGCTGCGTGATCCGAAATACCTCACCAGCTCGGAGATTTACGACACCACCAACGCCGACACCGGGCCCTTCGTTGCGTATTCGATCCAGCCCGAGCTGGACATCGCGACCGTGCACTTCGGCGCCGGCCTCGACGTGGGTCGCACATGGCTGGGCGGCGATGTGAAGTACGAGCGCCTGGCAACCGAGTTGTGGCTCAAATCACGCCCCGAAATAACGAAGCTCGACTGGCGTTTGCGTGTCTTCG
>DATEHD010000392.1:0-8547 GCA_035279765.1 Candidatus Krumholzibacteriia bacterium
AGCACGTGCATTCCGGGCGGCATCAGGAATCCATAATGGAATGACACGGTTGCCGCCGTGAGGGCGGCGAGCGCCAGGACCAGCCAGGTTTTCCTTCTCATTCTGCATACTATAATCAAGCCGCTGCAGAATTCTCAACAGTTCTCGAGCCCAACCGCAGTCCCGCCAGCGCTCCGTGCTGGAGCCAGCCGGAACCCGAGCATCAGGCGATCCCTGAGCGCGAACTCAGTGCACCTTGCAAGGCCGACCAGGGCTCGATGGCTGATTCGCATCCGTTACGCGGCAGTCCAGGGTGTGACCGGGACGCACGCGGAAGAAGATGCCGCATGCGGTGATTATGGCGTAGCAACGCCTCGTTCTCGCTGCGTCAGGACACCGCACGAAGCACGCGGAATGCACGCGCCACAACTGGAACATCCTTTGCCTCATGCGATGCCGCGCGGGATTCGACGGCCGAAGTGTGTCCAGACCGGACCATTGGCCGTCATTGCCGCATTCCACTCTCACGGGAGGTAACACGTGCGTCGCGCAGTCTTCCTTACCGCGCTTGTCGCGGGACTGATCACTTCGCTCGCGGCCCTCGCCGCCGATCCGATCACGGGCACCATCGAGGCCCGCAAGGTTGTCGTCGGCGAAAAGGGCGCAGAGCAATTCCTGCCTGCCAATGAAGTGCATCCGCAGGACGTCATCGAGTATCGCCTGACCTACGCCAACAAGGGCGCCGAGGTCGTGCACAACGTGTCGGTCGTCGACCCGGTTCCGGCCGGCGTTCAGTACGTCGAAAAAACGACGAAGAACGCGGGCAACACGAGCGTCGAGTTCTCGGTCGACAGCGGTAAAACGTTCCATGCCTGGCCCGTGAAGGTCACGAAGAAAAACGCCGACGGGAAAGAAGTTACCGTCGACGCGACTCCGGACATGGTTACCCACATTCGCTGGACGTTGAACGGCGACCTCAAGCCCAAGGGCGAGGTCCAGTTCGCGTACCGTGCGAAGGTCAAGTAGGAGGGAACGAAGATGATGCGCAAACATCTCCTCGCCCTCCCGCTGTTGCTGATTGCGCTCGTGATGATGGCGTCTTCTGCGTTGGCGCAGACGACACCCGCGGGCACGCAGATCCGCAACCGCGCGTCGGCGACGTACCAGGACCTGAGCGGCAACACGTACACGTCGCTCTCGAATGAAGTTGTCACCATCGTGCTGCCGGTCTACGGCGTGTCGATTCTGCCCGACGATTCGGGACAGACGCCGCCGACGACTCCCGCCATGACGCAGAACGCGATCGGCGGACAGACGATGTTCTACACCTATACGCTTTCCAACACCGGAAACGACAACGACACTTACAGCATTGTGCCGCTGCTCGACGCCGCGAACACCACCATGACGCTCGCCCTGGCCGGCATCACGGTCTATCGCGACGTCAACAGCAACGGCGTGGTGGATCCGGGCGAGCCGGCCATCAGCTCGGGTGGCGTGGCGGGCAATCTGGGCCCCATCGCCGCGGGCACGTCGGTGAACTTGATCGTCACCTACGCGGTTTCCGGCACGGCGACGGCGGGTCAGGTGGCCTACGTCGGCGTGCGCGGCACGTCGGTGGGCGACGCCACCAAGATCGATACGCGCAATTATCACCGCACCACTGTTGTGGCCGACGCGGTGATGACGGCGAGTCTCAATGCGTCTCCGGCTCTGGTCTATGACGGCGACAAGATCACCTACAGCCTGAACGGCTCCAACGCGGGAACGCAGACGGCCAACGGCGTCACCGTAACCTCGGTTTCGAAGACGGGCGTCATTCTTTATGACGTGCTGCCCGTCAACCCCGGCACCGGCAATCCGCTGGCGCTCTTCGGTACGCCCGCGGGCGCGCCGGCGGGCGGCACCATCGTGTATCTGCCCAGCGGCAGCTCGACGGCGGGAAGCGTGGAGACCTGGGCGTGGAGCACGACGGCAGGCGCGGGTGACATCGCGGTTGGTTACATCACCAACGGCGGCGTCACATCCGGACAGAACTATTCGTTCTCGTACCAGGTGACCGTGCCCGTCGGCATGACGCCCGGCGTGCTCAACAACACGGTGGCGGTGGCGTACAACGACAACAACGTCGTCACGCCAAATCCGACTACCGTGACGTCGAACAACGCGCCGGTTACCGTCGGCGTGCTTTCCACCGTGCGCATCGGTCCCTCGGGCAACCCGGGCGCCGGCACGCCACCCAACTTCAACGACGACGTGCAGACCCTGGCGTCGGCGTTCGCGGGTACGACGGTTCCGTTCACCAATACCGTCCGCAACGACGGCAACACGACCGATGCGATCAACATCTCGCTCAACGGGACGTCGACGATTCCGGGTTCGTGGACAACGATTTTCTACCAGGCCGACGGCATCACGCCGCTCGCCGATACCAACTTTGACGGAACGCCCGACGTGGGTCCGCTTGCGCCCGGCGCTTCCATCAACATTGTGGTCCATCTGCTGATTCCGGGTTCGCAGGCAGCCGGCGGTCCGTTTGACGCCGTCGTGCGCGCGACATCATCGAACGACAACACGAAGAACAACCTGACCACCGATCGTATAACCGCGGTCAATCCGGCCAACGTCAACATCGGTAACCGTGACGGAGTGAACGGAACCACCAACAACGCGTTGGTCAACCAGAACTCCAATCCCGGTGTGTCGGTGGACTTCGCGCTCGACGCCATCAACACCGGCGGCTCGAGCGACAACTTCGCCCTGTCGTCCACGGCGCCGGCGAGCTGGACCGTCACCTTCTACGTCGATGCCAACGACAACGGTGTGCTGGACGCGGGCGAAACCTCTCCGGTGGTTTCCACGGGCCCGGTTGCCTCGGGCATCGAAGCGCACCTGATTGCGCGTGTGGCTGTGCCGGCCAGTACGGTGCCGGGCGTCAACGGCGTTTCGTTCACGGCGCGTTCGTCGGTGAATGCGACGCAGAGTGACACCATCGCCAACTCGGTGACTGTCAACTCGTTTGCCTCGGTCTCGTTCTTCCCGGACAACTCGGGCAACGCGACGGCGGGCGGAACGGTCACCTACGCGCACACGGTAGCGAATACGGGCAATCTCAGCGACACGTTCAACCTCACCTTTGCCTCCGGGCAGGGCTGGACGTACGTGTTCCTGAACTCGCTCAACAATCCCATCACCAGCGTCACGCTGGCGCCGGGTGCGTCCGCCGTGGTGAACGTTCGCCTGACGGTTCCTGCCGGCGTCTCGGTGGGAACTGTCGATGTGGCCACACTCACCGCGACGGGCCAGGTGACACTCGTGAGCGACAACGCGACTGATGTCACCACCATTACGGCGGGTAACCTGGCGTTGACCAAGACGGTCACCCCCCCGGGTAACCAGGTGCCCGGCACCGATCTCATCTATACCGTCGACTACCAGAATACCGGCAGCTCCTCGCTCACGAGCATCGTCGTCTACGACGCGCTCCCGGCGTGGACGCAGTTCAAGGTGGGCTCGGCAACGACGGGTACGTCTCCCGCGACCATCACCGGCATCTCGGCACAGTACTCCAATAACAACGGAGCAACGTGGGCCTACGCACCGGTGAGCGGCGGCGGTGGTGCTCCGGCTGGATACGACAGGAACGTGACCAACGTTCGCTGGGTGTTCACCGGAAACCTGCTGGCGGGCGCAAGCTCGACGACTGGCGTCGGGTTCAGCGTTCGTATCCAGTAAACGATTCCATAACGGAATCGTTCCGCAACAAAGGCTGATGCGGGGGCGCCGGATGGCGCCCCCGCTCTCCCCCTTCGGCCGAATGGATCGCAGGATGACGAAAACGGGGCAGAATCACGGGCAGAAAGTGTCCGGACACGCGGCGAGGCGACTCGTCGTTTCGTGTTTTCTGGGGGCGGCACCGGCGGCCATCGCGGCGCTGTTCCTGCTGGCCGTTTTCTGTCCGCCGGCGCACGCGCAGACGACCCCGTCCGGCACGATCATTTCCAACACGGCGCATGCATCGTTCGTCGATGGCGCCGTGAGCGACACCAGCTCTTCGACCACGACGATCACTCGCGTTGCCACCATCCACGCCATGCGATTGTCTCCGCCCGGAACCACGACGTCGCCCGCATTCGTGCTCCAGGGCGCTCCGCGTGACACACTCTACAGCCGGCTGACGCTGGACAATCTTTCCAACGCGCCCGACTCGGCCATAATGACGGCGCTGTCGCTTGCGCCGGCGCCCATTTCTCCCGCCGTGGTGTTCTTTCTCGACGCCAATGGCAACCAGAAGCTCGATGCAGGCGAAGATTCCGCCGGATTTCTCATGCTGGCCGCGGGTGCTTCCACGCCTGTCGATGTTGCCTTTGTGCTTCCGCCCGCTCCCGCCAACGGAACCGTGAACGTCGAACTGCGCGTGACCTCGGCGTTCGACCCGGGACGCGCGGCGGCGCGCGCGTCATCGCTGCGCCTTGCGCCCGCCACCGACGCCACCGTGGTGCGCGTCACGAGCGTGCTCAGTGCGGCACTGATGTACTTCGGCCCCGAAGGGAACCCGCGCGCGCAACCCGGCGGTGAGGGCTCGCGCGACGACGAAGCCAGCGTGGCCGTCGGCCTCTACGACGAAAGCACCGCCGTGCGCGGCGAGATCGAGAACGCGTCGCTTGCCGATTCGATCGAACTGTTCGTGGCGCCGTCATCGCCGCTTCCGCCGGGCGTGCGCATCGCGTGCACGGACACGAGCGGTGTGGCCCACCCAGCGGGCTCGCGCCCGGGAAGCTTTGTCATCGGCGCATTCGCGTCCGGGCAGATAGAGCCGCTGCGTATCGTGCTCTCCAGTTCCGGAACTCCGCTGCGCGTCGCGATGGGCGGAGTGAACACACTCGATTTCACCGCGCGCTCGCTGTCGGACACGACTGCCACCAACTCGATGCGTGCGCGTTTCTCGATATCGGCGCTTCCAGACGCGCGCACGATTGTCAGTCTCGAGCAGACCTTCCGGCAGCCGACGGCAACGCTCGGCGACGTTGCCACCATGATCATCACCGTGACCAACCGCACCGACTCGGTGCAGGTCGACAACCTGCACGTGACGGAAGCGCCGCCCGCGTCCCTCGATTTCATCTCCGGTCAAAACGTCACGCGCGCGAACCGCTCGCTGGTGTGGCAGGTGGGCGCACTTGCCCCCGGCGAGACGCGCAGCACGGCCGTCAAGTTTGCCGTCAACGGGCGCGAGCCCAAGGGCTGGGCGCGCGTGCCGGGCACGGCACGCGGCAATGCCGGCGCGTCATCTCTGCAGAGCGCCGAGGTCATCGCCGCGCTGCGTATCGACAACGAAGAGACCGGCATCGAAGGGTTCGTGCTTGGCGACGTGTGGATCGACACCAACAACGACGGCCACCGCGATGTCGACGAGCATGGCGCACCCAATGTCTCGGTGTTTCTCGAGAGCGGCGAGTACGCCGTCACCGATTCGACCGGTCAGTTTGCGATTCCGCACGTGTTCGAAGGCGAGCGCGTGCTCCGCATCGATGAGACCACGTTGCCCGAAGGCACGGAGCTGGCCGACAACCCGGTCAACCTTGCGCGCGGCGGCCGGCCTGGTGAGCGCCTCGTGCACCTGATCGCCCCGGCGCACGTGCGTGTGGAGTTTCCCCTGCACTCGCTGCACACCGCGGCGGCGCCCATCGAACGGACAGCGCGCGTTGCGTGCGAAGAGCTGGTGTCGGTAACGCCGCGTCCGCGCCTGTATTCGGCGCTCAAGCTGCCCAGCTCGCAGTTCGATTTTGGCCAGGCGAAGCTCGTGGGCAACGCGGCGGAAGGTCTTCGCCCCGTCGCTGCGTTCCTCATCGGACATCCGGGCTGGCTCGTGATGATCGACGGGCACACCGACAACGTGCCCATCCATTCCAGTCTCTATGCATCCAATCGTGAGCTGTCGACGGCGCGCGCGTCGGCGGTACGCGAAGCGCTGGCGGGCATGGGTGTGGCGTGGGAGCGTGTGCTCGTGAACGGGTATGCCGACACGCGGCCGATCGCCAGCAACGAAACGCCCGATGGCCGCAGCATGAACCGTCGCGTTGAAGTCAGCCTGGTGTCGCCTGCAGACGCGCACGATGATCCGGCGCTGCTCATCAACCACGCCATGCGCGAGCTGCCGTCGGCACCCGATTCGGTGTCCGGCAACGTGCGCTGGTCGCTGACCACCACCTCCCATGTTGCGCGTCGCTGCACCCTTCGCTTCGACATTCCATCTGCACTCGCGACCGAAACCAAGGTTTCGTACGCGGGCGCCGCGCTTACGCAGAGTGCCGATGGCGCCTTTGCCGTCGATCACTTCGTGCGCGGCGGCGCCATCGAGTGCCGCATCGCGTTTACCGCCGCCGCGGTGGACACGCCGCTGGTGCGCGCCATTGCAGCCACTGTGGCGCTGACGGATTCGAGTGGCGCCGACCTCGGACAGGAAACGCTGCATCCGGGCAGCCCCCGAGGCGCCGCGTCCCACGACCTCATGACGTGGACCGAGCGCGTCGATCCGCCGGCGGATCCTCCGCTCGCACCCCGTGCCGCGCCGGTGGCGCCGGTGGCTCAAGACGGTCCCGTGGTCATTCTCGATCCTGCGGATGGCACGGTGGTGCCGGACCGCGACCAGACCGGCGTGACCGTGCGCCATCCGCTGGGCGACGCGGCGACGCTGACTGTCAATGGCGACGAGGTGGGTGACGAGCACATTGGTCGTCGCGTCATCGATGTGAAGAACAGCACCGAGACCACGACGTGGTATGGAATTCCGCTTTCTGAAGGCTGGAACACGATCGTTGCGAGCGCGACGACGGAGACGGGCACGGCGGCCGATACCGCGCGTGTCGCGCGCTCGTCGAAACCCGCCGAGATTGTTCCGCCGGCGGTGCGCACGCTGGTGGTTGCCGATGGGCACTCGACGTCCACGGTTCAGTTCCAGGTGCGCGACGGATTCGGGCTTCCCGTCATGGACGGGTTCGTCGTGACGCTGACCGAAGGCGCCGATGCGGCCGACGTGGTCGACGCGCGACCCGCGGATCGTGGCGTGCAGCTCACCACGCACGACGGAGTGATCTCCATTCCGCTCAGACCCAACCATGCCAGCGGCAACGCGACGCTGGCGGTGGAAGCGGACGGAATGCGCGCGGAAACCGACGTCGCGTTCATCACGACGGGACGGCCGCTGCTCGCCACCGGCGTGGTCGATGCATCGGCGGGGTCGTACCAGAAGCACGGCGACGGAAGCGGTCACGGTGTCACGAACTTCACCGATGGACTCAGCGCCGAGGCGCAAGCGCGCCTGTTCGTGCAGGGCGCGGTGCCCGGCGGCTTCCGTCTCACCGGCCGCCTCGACACACGCAAGCGCTACGACGATCCGCTTCTCAAGCAGCCCGATCCCGAGCGCCAGTATCCCATCTTCGGCGACGCTTCCACGCTCGGTTACGCGGCGCCGGCGCGCGGCGGCAACTACGTCTCGCTCGATCGCGGGCAGTCGTACCTGCGTTACGGCGATTTCAACACGCCTGTCGATCGCGGCGAATTTCTCACTTATCACCAGGCGGTGACGGGCCTGACGTCGTCGGTCACCAACGGCTCCGACGCCGTGAGCGCGTTCGTTACCAAAGCCGACTTTGTCACGCGCACCGATGATATCCCGGCCGACGGCACGAGCGGCTTCTACTACCTCACGCACGCGCCCATCGTCGAAAACTCCGAGCGCGTGATCGTGGAAACGCGCGATCGTTACCAGAGCGAGAAAGTCATCGAGTCGCACGTTATGACGCGCCGGCGCGACTACACCATCAATCCGTACGACGGCTCCATCCTGTTCATGGAACCGGTGTCGGCGACGGACCGCAATCTCAACCCCAACCGGATCGTGGTGATGTACGAAACCGATACCGGAAGCTCCGACGCGGTGCTGTTCGGCGCGCGCGGCGACGTGGTCGGCGGCAAGCACTACCGCGCCGGCGCCACTGCCATCGCCAACAGCGGCGACCTGCCTGGTTATTCGCTCGTGGGCGCCGACGGCGAGGCGCGACTGCGGGGACTGCGCCTCGCGGGCGAGCTCGCGCACTCAGACGATGACAATGTGGGAAAAGGCAACGCATTCAAGGTGGGAGCCTCGGCCGAGCGCGGCGCTTCCAAGCTCGATCTCTACCTCCGTCGTGTCGACGGAGATTTCTCGAACCCGTCGTTCCGCAGCGCGGACACCGAGCTCGCGAGTCTCAAAGCGGGCTTCGAAGGACGGTTGGCGTGCTCGCAATCGCTCACCCTGGCCGCCGATGGCTACAGCCACGAGCTCGATCGCACCTTCGAGCGCCGCGAGACCGTGCGTGGACTTCTCGATTATCGCCGCCGCTTGATCGCGATGTCGGCGGGACTGCGCGTGGCGCGCCACGATCAACCGACGCAAGACGCGGACGGCCTCCTGTCGCTGGCCGGCGTCACGGTCGGCAATCCCAACGCGCTCGGTGTCTCCACCACGTGGGAGCAAAACCTCGGTCATGAAATCGTGGACGACTATCCCAATCGCCTGAAAACGAC
>DATEHD010000393.1:0-2729 GCA_035279765.1 Candidatus Krumholzibacteriia bacterium
ACTACTTCGTGCGCACGTCGAATCACCGCGTGCTGTGGATGTACTACGACCGCCCGCGCATGAGCTGGTTCATCCAGGGAGAGGTGGAATGATACGTGCGTCATCACGTGGGTGATTTTTCACTGTCGCCAGCGACAGTGACTGGGTGATAGCGCTCAGTGCGCGACTCCCGGCACCGCGTAGAACTGCATCATGTCCATCGAGAAGTGGATCAGCCAGAACCACCACACGTCGTTCGAGCGCTGCAGAAAATAGAGCACCACGATGCCGAGGCCGGCGTCCATGACAAGACTCAGAATCTGATCGAGTCCCACGCCCGTCGATAGCATGGCGGGAATGTGGGCCGCCGCGAACAGCACCGCCACCACCATGATCGACCACAGCAAACCGATTGCGGCGCGCATGCGAACGAACACGATCGCGATCGCAACATCCTCGCACAGCACCTGCACGAGATTTCCCAGGTTCTTCGGGTGATAGACGTTGCGAATGACGCCAACCCACTTGCCCGTGCCTGCGCGCAGGTTGACGAAAGCGAGCATTGCAATCAACGAGAGCACAAGCCCGATCAGCACGCGCTGCCAGACGCGGTGCATCGGAAGCCACATGCTCGCCCATCCCTGCTTGCGGATGAGTGGCACCGCGAGCACCGGACTGAAGATGAGGAGTTGATTGATCGCTTCGAATGGTTGGCCGGCCGTGCCATGAACGGGAAGCAGCCAGTGTCGTTGGTACAACTGACCGACGCCGAGCACCGCCACGATGCCAAGTGCGCAATACCCCAGCTCGCGCCACGGATGCGCGAACGCCGGCGGCTCGGGCGCGGGCCAGAGATTCGTCTGCCGGCGTGAGACACGATCCCACGCGATCAGCGCGAGAAGATAGCCGACGAGAAGTGCGCCGTGGTGAGAGAGACCGTTGCCGAACATGGTGGGGCCGTTCATGAGGACAGAGTAGCGGCGGCCGCGGGAAGCGTCCACTCGCATTGCGGGCTCCGCTCCCGGGCCCTGGGAACGGAGCCGCTGAAACATTCGTTCAATCGCCGCAACCGCAGCCACAACCGCCGTCGCCGCAGCAACCGCCCATGTAGATGGTCTTCATCACGCACCTCCTCTCGCGAGTTTCATGAACACCGCCGTGGATGGACACATCTCGCTGAACTCTCTTGATGCCCGGATTTCATCCGGCGCTTCGTCGCGCGATGCGACCGCGAAGCCGTGGCGCGCGAAGAACTCCGCCGCCGTCGTGGTGAGCAGGTAGATCGATTCGATGCCCTGCTGTCGTGCCCAATGGATGCGGTTGCGTACGAGCTCCGCACCCAAGCCGGCATCGCGTCGTGATGGCGCCACCGCGAGCGAGCGCAACAGTCCGTGCGAGCCGTGCACCTCGATGCCCGCCACTCCCACAATCTCGTTCTCGTGGTGGGCCACGACATAGCCGCGATCGAGTTGCGCTTCGAGGCCAAGCGACGAGAGATCGCACGCGTGCAACAGCGTGCGTACCGTGGCTTCGTCGCGCCCTTGCGCGTTACGCAGGACCCACCTCACGATTCCGACTCCGGCGTGCAGCAGCACGCGGCCGTGCGGCCCGCGCGCGTCGCAGCGAGACCCGCCAGGTCGCGCACGACACCGATGGCGGCACGGCGCACGGCGGGGTCGAGCCTGGCCATGATGCCGCGCTCCTCTTCCAGGAGCTCGTCCTCGATGCAGCGGCAAAGCTTCCGGCCCTTCGGCGTCATTTCAATGTTCATCGCGCGCGCGTCGGACGGATGCGCGGCGCGGCGCACGTATCCTTTCCGCTCGAGTGTTTCCACCACGCGGCTTGCCGTGCTTTTGTCCAGCATGAGGTCGTGCGCGAGCGCGGTCAGCGTCATGGCGCCCCCGCGCGCCAGCGACTGGAGCGCGTAGCACTGCGTCACCGAGATGTCGTGGCAGCAGATGGTGTCGCGGTCGCGGAACTGGTAAAGACGGACCAGGTCACTCAGCGCGGCATAAAGGTCGCGGGTGTCTCGATCGAGGTCCCTGGATGTCTTCGTTGTGGTTGCCATCGGCCGCCCCTCCCGGGCTATTAGTTGTCAGTAGCAACTATATGCCCGAATCCGACCTGGGTCAACTTTTTCTTCGCCGCATGGTATATTTTGCCCCGCATGCTCCGCATCCTCTTTGTGTGCGTGGAGAATTCCTGCCGCTCCCAGATGGCGGAAGCGTTTGCACGCGCTATCGGGCGTGAGCGCGTCGAGGCGCACAGCGCCGGCTCTCGCCCATTGGGCCAGGTGGATCCGCGGGCGATCGCGTTCATGAGCGAAGTCGGAATCGACATGACTGCACAGCGATCGAATGGGCTCGACGCCATCCCCAAGGGAGAATGGGATTATGTCGTCACGATGGGCTGCGGCGATGCCTGCCCGAACGTCCCCGCGTTTCGCCGCCTCGATTGGGATCTCCCCGATCCCAAAACGCTCGACGACGCCGGCTTTCGCGGCGTTCGCGACCAGATCGCACGCCGCGTCGCCGCGCTCCTCGCAGACGCGAAGGCTTAGAAGTCGACGACGAGCGCAAGACCGGGCGAGCCATGAGTCCATATGGGCTCGATGCGTTTTGCCGATTGATTGCCTGCGCCAATGGCCATTAACCCCGTCATCGTCGCGAGACTTCCTACAACAGCGAGCGGTTTGACGTGTATCGCATTGGGCGTCACCGCAAGCCCAAGGGTAACAAGCCCCGCAACAA
>DATEHD010000394.1:0-9678 GCA_035279765.1 Candidatus Krumholzibacteriia bacterium
CCGAGCGGTGCTCAGCGTTTACGAGAAGTGCCGGCGAGGAGCGCGAGATACGCATCGTCGAGCTTCGACATGACATCTTCTGAAAGCCCGCCGCCGTCTTCCAGCGCGCGATTGTAGACCTCTTCCAGGTAGCGGCACAGCGAGACCTGTCGGCCTTCGATGTGCTCGCTCACCAGTGCCAGCAGCTGCTCGCGGCGTGCCACGAAGTCCTTCTCAGTTTCTTCACGCGCAGCGACGTTGTGGAAGTAATCGCGCAGCACGGCCGCCCAGTAGGTGTCGTGCTCGCCGCCGTTGTCGAACACACAGCCGGGCCGGTCGAGAAAGCAGTAACCGTAGACGAAGTACGTGCACTGCAGCATCCCCTGCAGCACGAAACGCCGGAAGCAATCGGGGCTGGTCTCGTCGAGCTTGCACGGAAGCTGGCAGTCGCGACACAGGCGCGTGGTATCACCACCGTAGACGTACGGTGCGGGAGGAATCTTGATTTCGGGCCGCCCCATGTCCGCGTAATTTGCAGGAAACATGCCCGGACCATGAGGACGTCCCGGGCATCACGCGCCGCGATCAGCCATCGAGCGCGGCGTTGGTGAGACGGCGATATGCCTCGCGTGCGGCTTCCTGCTCGGCGTGCTTCTTGGTCTTGCCGTTGCCCTGGCCGAGGATGTTTCCCTTCACCACGACTTCCACCGAGAACTGTTTGTCGTGATCGGGGCCCGTCGTCGAGTGCACACGATAGCGCGGCGGGACCTTGTGCAGGGCCTGGATGTATTCCTGGAGGAGACTCTTGTAATTGATGGCGTCGGCCTGGTAGACGACGTCGCCGAGATTCTCGGGGAGCACTTTGAGGATGGTCTTGCGCGACGCTTCGAAGCCACCGTCGATGAACACCGCGCCGAACACGGCTTCGAGCGTGTCGGAGAGCACGCTGTGCATCTCGCTCACGCCGGCCTTCTGTGCGTTGTCACTCACCAGCACGAACGAGCCCAGATCGATCTTCTTGGCGAGATGCGCGAGCACCTGCTTGCTCACCACCACCGATTTCATCTTGGTGAGCTCGCCTTCCGAGCGCTCCGGATAGTGGTGATAGAGATAGTCGTTCACCACCAGCGAGAGCACCGAATCACCGAGGAACTCCATGCGCTCGTTGGACGAAAGGGTCGTATTGGTTTCGGTGCCGGCGTAGTAGGAGCGGTGCACGAGCGACGCGATCAGGAGCGCGCGGTCGCGGAATCGATAATCCAGAATGCGCTCGAGAAGATCGAGCCGCTCGGCGCCTCCGGGAATGGCAGGAACGGGCTGTCGGGTGCGGGCGCGCAGTTTTCGAAGCAGGCCCAGCATGCGCGTGCGTCTAACTTTCTGTGTAGCGGCGCACAATCATGGAGGCATTGTGGCCGCCGAACCCGAAGGTATTCGATAGCGCCACATTGACACGCTGTCGTCGCGCCACGTTGGGCACGTAATCCAGATCGCACGCGGGGTCCTTGTGCTCCTGGTTGATGGTGGGCGGAATAATGTCATTCTGGAGCGCAAGCACGCAGAAAATCGCTTCCACGCCGGCGGCCGCGCCGAGCAGGTGGCCCACCATCGACTTGGTGGAGCTCACCGCGAGCTGGTAGGCATGGGCGCCGAAGACTTTCTTGATGGCGGCGGTTTCGCTGGCGTCGTTGAGCTCGGTGCTGGTGCCGTGCGCGTTGATGTAATCCACGGCTTCCGGCTTGATACCGGCATCGTCCAGCGCCATCTGCATCGCGCGCACCGCGCCTTCGCCGTCGGGCGCGGGAGAGGTCTGGTGGTAGGCATCGCCGGTCGCGCCGATGCCGACGATCTCGGCCAGGATTTTGGCGCCGCGCTTCCTCGCATGCTCGAGCTCTTCCACGAACACAATGCCGGCGCCTTCGCCGATCACGAAGCCGTCGCGCTCCGCATCGAACGGACGCGACGCTTTCTCGGGCGCGTCGTTGCGCCGCGAAAGTGCCCTCAGGTTGGAGAAGCCCGCCAGAGCGATGGGTGAGATCGCGGCTTCGGTGCCCCCCGACACAACCGCGTCGGCATAGCCGAGACGTATCAACATGAACGCATCCGCGATGGCGTTTCCGCCCGACGCGCACGCCGACACGGTGGCGTAGTTGGGACCCTTGAGCCCGAATGCGATCGACACGTAGCCCGACGGCATGTCGGCGATCATCATCGGAATGAAGAACGGGCTCACCTTGTCGGGGCCGCGCTCCATCAGAATCGTGTGCTGTCGCTCGAAGGTGTAGATGCCGCCGATGCCGGAGCCGATGACGACGCCGATGCGGTTGCGATCCAGCGCCTCGAGATTGATGCCCGCCATGGCCTGGCGTGCGGCGCACATGGCAAGGTGCACCGTGCGGTCCGTGCGCTTGGTGTCCTTGAGGTCCATGAACTCCGACGGTTCGAAGTTGCGAACCTCGCAACCGAAGCGCGTCGGATACGCGGAGATGTCAAAGGCGGTGATGTTGGCCGCACCGCTCTTGCCGGACACGATGCCGTTCCATGTGTCCGCGTTGCTGTTGCCCAGCGCGGTCACCAGACCGACACCCGTGATCACCACGCGTCGCGAATGATTGGTTGCTGTCATAAATGCTGCCGCCCGCTGCGCCCCGTCGGGCAGGCTACAGCGACATGACAAGAAGCGGCGATGCTAACCCGCCTTGGCCGTGATGTAATCGATCGCGTTCTGGACGGTCTTGATCTTCTCGGCTTCCTCGTCCGGAATGTCGAGACCGAATTCGTCTTCCAGCGCCATTACCAGCTCGACGGTGTCGAGCGAGTCTGCCTTCAGATCCTCGGCGAAGCGCGCGCCGTTGGTGATCTGGTCCGCGTTCACGGACAGCTTCTCTTCGATGATCTTCTTGACCTTGGCTTCGATCTCCGACATGAGGGTCTCCTCTCGTTGGACGGGCACTGCGTCCGGTAACGCCGACACCTGTGTCGGCGTCACTGGACAGGTGATCAGCGCGCCGTGATCATACCGCCATCACAGTTGATGACCTGCCCCGTGACATAGGCCGACGTGTCCGAAACCAGGAACAGCACCACGTTGGCCACATCCACGGGTTCGCCGAAACGGCCCAGCGGAATTATCTGTTTCATCTGGGCCTGCACATCTTCGGGAAGCGCATCCGTCATTTGGGTACGAATGAATCCCGGAGCCACCGCGTTGACGCGCACGCCGCGCGGGGCGAATTCCTTTGCCAGCGACTTGGTCAGGCCGATGAGTCCGGCCTTGCTCGCCGCGTAATTGGCCTGTCCCGCGTTCCCCATCTGCCCCACCACCGACGCGATGTTCACGATCGAGCCCGCGCGCTGTTTGAGCATGGCAGGCGCGAACGCCTTGGTGACGTTGAACGCGCCCGTCAGGTTGACGCCGATCACGGCCGCCCAATCTTCGCCCGTCATGCGCACGAAGAGACGGTCCTTGGTGATGCCGGCGTTGTTCACCACCACGTCGACGCGCCCGAAATCGGCAAGCACACGCTCGCCTAGCTCCTGGGCCGCGTCCAGAGACGATACGTCGCAGCGGTAACCGCGCGACGTGGCACCGTGGCGCGACAACTCGCCGGCCGCCTGCGCCACGGCATCATCGGCGACGTCGACGACCGCGATGGCGGCACCCGCCGTGGCGAGGCGCTCCGCGATCTCACGACCGATGCCGCGTGCGGCACCGGTCACTACTGCCGTTCGTCCCGATAGTTCCATTCCGTGTCGACGCCGCCGCCGGGGCGGAGGCGAAGTTACTTCCTTATAGCAAAGGCCGCCAACGCCACCAAACAGAAAAAGTTACGGCGCGGCGGGCAGCGTATCGCACGCCGAAAGCGCAATCACGTCCACGCCGTCGACGATACGCTTCATCAAACCCGCCAGCACATTGCCCGGTCCTGCTTCATACACGACCGCCGGTCTTCGCTCTGCGAAGCGCTGCATGCTGCGCGTCCACAATACCGGCGACGAGAGCTGGCGCGAAAGCAGGTCCACCACCGCGGAGGAATCGCGCACCACGTCGCCGGTGACATTGGCCACCCATTCGACCTGCAACGCTCCGGTTTCGAAGCCGGAGAGGAACGACCGGAATTCTTCCACCGCCGGCTCCATCAGCGGCGAATGGAACGCGCCGCTCACCGGGAGCAGGAGCGCGCGTTTGGCGCCGCGCGCCCTGCACAGCTCGCACGCTTTCTTCACGGCTTCGACGTCGCCCGAAATGGCGAGCTGGGACGGCGAGTTGTAGTTCGCCACCACCACCGTGCCTCCCGCCTCCCGCAGGGCAGCTTCCACGCCTGCTTCATCCAGACCGATGATGGCGGCCATGGTTCCCGGGCGCTGCATGCCCACGTCGTACATGAGCTCGCCGCGACGGCGCACGATGCGCAGCGCATCCATCGGCTGGAACACCCCGGCCGCCACCAGCGCGGAAAATTCTCCCAGGCTGTGTCCGGCGACAAGCCCCGGCTCGATGCCGCGCTCGCGCAGCACGGCCAGCACCACCAGGCTGTGGAGCAGAATCGCGGGCTGCGCATTGCGCGTGCGCGTGAGCTCCTCCATGTCGCCGGCAAAGCTCAATTCGGCAATGTCAAAACCGAGCGCGGCGTTCGCGTCGCGGTAGAGATCACGCGCGGCGGGAAAGGCGTCGTAATAGTCCTTCCCCATGCCCACGAATTGCGATCCCTGTCCGGGAAACAGCATGCCGACCGCAGCCATGAATTGCCTTTCC
This sequence comes from Candidatus Krumholzibacteriia bacterium, assembly GCA_035279765.1. Lineage (GTDB taxonomy): Bacteria > Krumholzibacteriota > Krumholzibacteriia > WVZY01 > JAKEHA01 > JAKEHA01. Next base: position 4,733 of record DATEHD010000394.1, read on the forward strand.
TCGTTACGAACGCGTGGCGTGGCGGAAGAGAATCGAGCCCCAGGTGAAGCCGCCGCCAAAGCCCGTCATCAGCACCAGGTCACCGATTTGCAACTTGCCGCTGCGCGCGAGCTCGTCGTACGCGATGGGAATCGTCGCCGACGACGTATTGCCGTAGCGGTCGAGATTCACAAACATGCGCTCCCTGGGAACCTCGAGGCGCTCGCCCACCGCATCGATGATGCGAATATTGGCCTGGTGTGGAATGACGTACTTCACATCGCTCACGACGTAACCGGCTTCATCCAGAACGGTGCGCGCGGCGTCAGCCATCGCGCGCACGGCGAACTTGAACACGCCGTCGCCCTTCATCTTGATGTAGTGCAGCCGGTCGCGCGAAGTCCCTTCGTCATAAGGGAGACGCGAGCCGCCGGCCGGAATGCACAGGAGATCGGCGAGCGAGCCGTCGCTCTTCATGTGCGTGGCAAGAATGCCCTGCCCCGGCTCGCACGCTTCCAGAACCGCCGCTCCGGCACCATCGCCGAACAGAACACACGTGCTGCGGTCCTGCCAGTCGACAAACTTGGTCAGCACTTCCGCGCCGATCACGAGCACGCGGTTCATGGTGCCGGACGCGATCATGCTGTTCGCGAGATTGACGCCGTAGATGAAGCCGCTGCACGCGGCGCTGACGTCCAGCGCCGCCGCGTTGGTGGCGCCGATGCGGTCCTGCACCAGGGTCGCGGTGGCGGGAAACTGCATGTCGCCGCTGATCGTCCCCATGAACACGCCGTCGAGCTCCTCCGGCTTCACACCGGCCATTTCGAGCGCGCGCATCGACGCGATCACGGCAAGGTCCGAACAGGCCTGGTCGGGTGCCACCACGCGGCGTTCCTTGATGCCCGTGCGCGTGGTGATCCATTCGTCCGACGTCTCCACCATCTTCTCGAGATCGAAGTTGGAGAGTACGCGGTCCGGGACGTAGTGCCCCGTGCCGGTCATGCGGGATGATCTAACGGACTTCGACGGCATGGGGGGTCACCGTGCTGAACTGGCTTTCAATGAGGCCATTGATGTTGGCGTCGACGGACTTGGCCGCCACCAGCACCGCGTTGCGAATGGCGCGTCGCGAGCTCTTGCCGTGCGAAATAATGACGACGCCCTTGACGCCCAGGAGCGGCGCACCGCCGTACTCGGCGTAGTCGAGCTGCGAGCGCACGTTCTTGAACGCGCCCTTCATCAGCAGCGCGCCCGCCTTGGCGAGAAACCCGCGCTTGATCTCATCGCGCACGAGGTGCGCGAGAAACGAGTAGATGCTCTCCGAAAACTTGAGAATCACGTTGCCTACGAATCCGTCGCACACCACGACGTCGGCAGCGCCGTCAAACACATCGCGTCCTTCCACGTTGCCGACAAAATTGACACGCGGATCCGCTTCCAGGAGCGCGTAGGAATCGCGCACCAGGTCGTTGCCTTTGCTCTTCTCTTCGCCGATGTTGAGCAGCCCCACGCGCGGCTGGTTCACGCCGATATGCACCTGCGCGAACACGGATCCCATGATGGCGAACTGGACGAGATTCTTCGGCGTGCATTCGTGATTGGCGCCCACGTCGAGGACCACGGCGCCGTTGCGTTTGTTGGGCCAGAGTGTCGAGATGGCGGGACGCGACACGCCGTGCAGGCGTCCGATGGTGAGCAGAGAACCCGCGACCACCGCGCCGGTGTTGCCGGCGCTGATCATGGCGTCGGCCCGGCCCTCGCGAATCAGTCGCAGTGCCACGGCAATCGAGGCGTCCGGCTTGCTGCGGATGGCCTGCGCCGGCGCTTCGTTCATCTCGATGTTCTCGGAGGCATGAACGATCTCCACCCACGCGGGGTCGACATCGCCGAGTAGCGGGCGAATTTCCTCTTCCCGCCCGACGAGCAGGAGCTTGAGCTCCCCGGGGCGCGCCCGAACGGCGTCGATCGCGCCGGGAACGACGACCCTCGGGCCGGTGTCGCCGCCCATGGCGTCAACGGCGATCCGCAATCGGCACCTCTAGAGCTCCTCTTCGATCCGCACCACTTCGCGACCGGCGTAGAAACCGCAGTTCGGGCACACGCTGTGCGGCGTCTTGGCCTGTCCGCAATGCGAGCACTTGGTGAGCCCGGCCGGCGCCAGCTTCCAGTTGGTGCGGCGTTTCCGTTTGCGCGTCTTGGAATGTTTTCTCTTTGGCAGACCCATGATGACTTCTCCTGTTTTCCAGCTTTATTGAATCAGTCGATTGACTACCGAAGCGCGTCCCAGCGCGGGTCCCTCGCTTCGCCATGACCGCATATTTCGCGATTCCAGTTGGCGCCGCATTCCGGACACAGTCCACGGCAATTCTCGGTACACAGCACGATCATCGGCTCGTTGACCACAACCGTCTCACGAATGACCGGCGCGAAGTCCACGTCATGCTCACTGGGCGAGAGCAGCACGAGATCGTCCGCCGATTCGCCGCCGTGTTCCCCACGACGGACCATGAGATCGAAATCGCCGCGAATCGTCACCTGCACCGGATCCAGGCAGCGCGCGCATTCTGATGTGTAAGCGCCGCTCACCCGGCCGTGAAAATGGAACGTGCCGCTCGTCTGGCGGTAGTCCAGCTCGATCCGGCACGGAACCCCGACTTCACCGGCCAGCGGATCTTCGATCTGAACCGACGCTTCGCCCGTAATGGTTCCGGACGAGCCGTCCAGTTCGCGAACATCGACGATCATCGCTCGACCCCACCAGCTTCCCCGGCCGGCGGGAGGGCCGATTTCTGCCAGGTGGTCAGGAGATTAGGTTCAAGCGAAGGCAATTTCAAGCTCTTTTTCGGCCGACTCGGGTGAGTCGGAACCGTGTACCGCGTTATTTTGCAAGCTCTTACCATACATGGCCCGCACCGTTCCGGGGCGCGCTTCGGCCGGGTTGGTGGCCCCGATCAACTCGCGAATCCGCGTCACCGCCTGCTCCCCCTCCACTTCCACCGCGACCACCGGGCCGGACGTAATGTAAGCCACCAATTCGCCGAAGAAAGGACGCGAACGGTGCATTTCATAAAAGCGTTCCGCGCGCTCCTTCGAGAATTTCGTGAGCGTGAGGCGGCGGATCTGGAACTTGTTACGTTCCACAAGGGCCAGAATTTCACCCACGTGCCCCGCGGCAACTGTGTCCGGTTTCACCATCAACAACGTCTTCATGCAGTGAGTTCCTTTCCGTCGCGCTTTTACGCGCGTTTGAGTGCTGGTGCCGCCTGCGCGACGAGTTCTGTAATCCCGGACGGCACGCGCGCCACCGGAACTCCGGCGGCGGTGAGTGCCTTGATCTTGTCGGCAGCCGTCCCACTGCCTCCGGTCACGATGGCGCCGGCGTGGCCCATCCGCTTCCCCGGCGGCGCGGTCTGCCCCGCGATGAACGAAACCACCGGCTTGGTCACCTTTTCCTTGATGAAGGCCGCGGCCTCTTCTTCGTCGGAGCCGCCGATCTCGCCGATCATGACGATGGCTTCGGTTTCTTCGTCGGCCTGGAACATGCGCAGGCAGTCGATGAAATTGGTGCCGATGACCGGGTCGCCGCCAATGCCGATGCACGTCGACTGTCCCATCCCGGCGCGCGTGAGCTGGTACACCACTTCATAGGTGAGCGTGCCGCTGCGCGACACCACGCCGACAGCGCCCGGCAGTACGATGCTCGCGGGCAGAATGCCGACTTTCACCTTTGCATTGGGCGCGATCAGGCCCGGGCAATTGGGACCCAGCAATCGCGTCGACCGCTCCTTGAGGAACGGAACCACGCGCAGCATGTCGCGCACCGGTACGCCTTCCGTGATGCAAACCACGAAACGAATGCCGGCGTCGGCCGCTTCGCAGATGGCGTCCGCCGCAAACGGCGCACGCACGTAGATCACCGAGGTGTTGGCGCCGGTGGCGTCCACCGCCTGGTGCACGCTGTCGAACACAGGCACTTTTTCTTCGAACTTGGTGCCGCCTTTTCCCGGCGTGACGCCGGCCACCAGGTTGGTGCCGTACGCCATCATCTGGCTCGAGTGAAACGATCCGTCGCGGCCGGTGATGCCCTGCACCACCAGGCGCGTATTCTTGTCGATGAGTATGCTCATTGTGTTCGTCCTTTATGCCGCGAGCTGAATGGCCTTCTTCACCGCTTCGTCCATGGTCTCGGCCGAGTGCAGTGAAGGAATCTGTTTGAGAATCTCGCGCGCTTCCTTCTCGTTGGTACCGGTGAGGCGCACCACCACCGGCAGCTTGAGATTCATCTGGTTGAACGCGATGACAAGCCCGCGCGCGACGTCGTCGCAGCGCGTGATGCCGCCAAAAATGTTGAACAGGATCGAGCGCACGCTCTTGTCGGCGGTGATGATTGTGAGCGCCGTCACCACTTTTTCCGGTCGCGAGCTGCCCCCGATATCGAGGAAGTTGGCGGGCTGTCCTCCGTACTCCTTGACCAGGTCCATGGTGGCCATGGCCAGGCCGGCGCCGTTCACGATGCAGCCGACATTGCCCGCGAGACGCACGAAGGAAAGTCCCTCCGCACGCGCCTTGCTCTCGCCCGCATCCTCCGCCTCGGTATCGCGCATCGACTCGATGTCCGTATGCCTGTAGAGCGCGTTGTCGTCGAAGTTGAGCTTGGCGTCGATGGCCAGCACGCGGCCGTCTTTGGTGATGACCAGCGGGTTGATCTCGGCGAGGCTCGCGTCGCACTCGTCGAACACGCGGTAGAGTTTCTCGATGATGTCCGCCATCGGCCTGGCGATCTCGGCATTGCCGGCCAGCTCGGCGGCGAGATTGCGCGCCGCGAACGACTGTACGCCGTAAAGCGGATCGACGGGCACGCGTTTGATGGCCTGCGGCTTTTCCCTGGCGGTGATTTCGATTTCCACGCCGCCTTCGGCGGACGCCATGATGAGCGGCTTCTGCGCGCGCCGGTCCATTACCACGCC
>DATEHD010000395.1:0-2354 GCA_035279765.1 Candidatus Krumholzibacteriia bacterium
CGTCGAGTACCTGCAGAAAATCAACGGCACGATGCCGCCGGGCGTGACGCCCACGCTGGGTCCCGACGCCACCGGCGTCGGATGGGTCTACCAGTACGCGCTCGTCGATACGAGCGGGCAGCACAGCCTCGCGGATCTCCGCAGCTTCCAGGATTGGAATCTGCGTTACGCGCTGCAGTCAGTGCCGGGTGTGGCCGAGGTGGCGGGCATCGGCGGATTCCAGAAGCAGTACCAGGTCACCATCGATCCCAATCGCTTGCAGAGCTACGGGCTCAGCATTCTCGACGTGACCGAAGCTATTCGCCGTTCCAACAACGAAACGGGCGGGCGCCTGATCGAGTGGAGCGGGCGCGAATACATGGTGCGCGCGCGTGGCTACATCCAGGACACGAGTGCGCTGGAAGACGTCGTAGTGAAGGCGAGTGCGTCGGGGACGCCGGTGTTGCTGCGCGATGTGGCAACCATTGCACTGGGGCCGCAATTGCGCCGTGGTGTCGCCGACCTCGACGGCGAAGGCGACGCCGTGGGCGGCATCGTCATCATGCGGCAGGGAGAAAACGCGCGTGATGTCATCGAGCGCGTGAAGCAGAAGCTCGCGGACATCCAGCCGTCTTTGCCGGCGGGTGTGCACGTCGTATCCACGTACGACCGCTCCGAGCTCATCAATCATTCGATTCGCACGCTCAAGCACGAGCTCATCGCCGAGATGATCATCGTGAGCATCGTGATCGTGTTCTTCCTGTTCCACGGGCCGAGTGCGTTCGTACCCATCATTACGATTCCGGTGACGGTGGCGCTCTCGTTCATTCCCATGTATCACCTCGGCATCACGTCGAACATCATGTCGCTCGCGGGGATTGCCATCTCCATCGGCGTGCTCGTCGACGGCGCCATCGTGGAGGTCGAGAACGCGTACAAGAAGCTCGAGCTGTGGAACGAAGGCGGGCGCGTGGGGGATTACCACGCCACGCTGCTTTCGGCCATCCAGGAGATCGCGCCGTCGGTGTTCTTCTCGCTGCTCGTGGTGGCGGTGTCGTTCCTCCCCGTGTTCACGCTCGTCGACCAGGAAGGACGGCTGTTCAAACCACTGGCGTACACCAAGACGCTGGCGATTGCACTGGCCGCGCTCCTCGCGGTGACACTCAACCCGGCCGCGCGTATGTTATTCACCCGAATGGACGCGATAAGAACGCGGCCGCGTTGGGTGGGGCGGGGACTGACGGCGCTGCTGGTTGGCACTTACTACCCTGAAGAGAAGCATCCAGTCAGCCGTGTTCTCTTCCGGCTCTACGAAGGACCATGTCGCTTCGTCCTGCGGCATCCGAAGAAGGTGATCGCGGCCTCGGTGCTCGTCGTCGCCACCACGGTCCCCATCTACATGAAGCTCGGCCACGAGTTCATGCCGCCGCTCAACGAAGGCGTCATTCTATACATGCCGACGACGCTGCCCGGGCTATCGGTGACGGAAGCGGAGCGCTTGCTGCGCATCGAGGACCAGGCGCTGCGCGCCTTCCCGGAAGTCGAACGCGTGTGGGGCAAAGCGGGCCGCGCGGAGACCTCCACCGATCCCGCGCCGTTTTCCATGATGGAAACCACCGTGGTGCTGAAGCCGCCGAGCGAGTGGCGCTCGAAGCCGCGCTTCTTCTCGCATTGGCCCATGCCGGTGCGCCATATGCTCGGGCACCTGTGGCCGGAACACATTTCGTATGACGAGCTCATCGACGACATGGACCGCGCGCTCCAGATCCCCGGCAACGTGAACGCGTGGACGATGCCGATCAAGGGACGCATCGACATGCTGTCAACAGGTGTGCGCACCCCGGTAGGCATCAAGGTGTTCGGCGCGAATGTGGATGAGCTGCAGAAGGTCGGACAGGAGATCGAAGGCGTTCTGCGCGACGTGCCGGGAACGCGCAGCGTGTACGCCGAACGCGCGGGCGGCGGATACTTTGTCGACTTCGTGCCCAAGCGGCGCGAGATGGCGCGTTATGGCCTCACCATCGATGACCTGCAGTCGGTCATCATGACGGCGGTGGGCGGCGAAAACATCACCACCACCATCGAAGGACGCGAGCGCTACTCGATCAACGTCCGCTATCCGCGCGATCTCCGCAGCGATGTCGATCAGTTGCGCAGGGTGCTGGTTACGGCGCGTGTGCAGGGCATGGACGCGGGCGCGGCGGTCGACAAAGGCATGAGTGAAGCGCCCAGCCCCGCAGCCGGCCCGGTCAAGAATCCGCTCATCCAGGTTCCCATCTCCGAGCTGGCAGATATCGAGCTCGTCAACGGCCCCTCCATGTTGCGCGACGAAAACGGAATGCTGGCGTCGTACGTCTACGTCGACATCGCCGGCC
>DATEHD010000396.1:0-11140 GCA_035279765.1 Candidatus Krumholzibacteriia bacterium
GATATCGAGCGTGCGCAGTCCGTCCGCCTGAACCACTTCCAGGCCGCGCGGTTTCGTATTCCCGGCATTGCTCTGCTGATCGCCCAGGTCGACATGCCATATCACGAGACCACCGCCGGGCGCGGTGCCCTTGACGTTCACGTCGGAGCCGATGGCCTTGCGGTTCTCGACCAGGAAGTATTCGCTCGGCGGATTCATGTCTTCCGCCCAGCCATCCTCACGCGTCTCGAAATCGGTGAAGTAGCTCTCGCCACCGCCGTTGACCGCAACATTGTCGACGGTCAGGGCGCCAATCGTGGTTGCGAAGTTGCCGTCTTCATCGGAATAGGCGCCGTCCGCAATCACGTGGAACGTGACCGTGTACGGTCCCGCCACCAGGTACGGCGTGATGTCGATGTTAGCGTTGCCGACACTCGCCTGGGTTCCATTGTAGGTGGCCACCACCGACGTGTTGACGCCCTGGTGCACTTCCGTATAGGCGTAATCATAGGACGGCTCGAGCGCGAACTCGTACTGGTACTGCAGCGACACGGATCCCGAGCCGTTGTAGTTGAAGTCGCGCGACGCCTTCACGTCCCAGTTGTTGCCGTAACCGCTGCCCGCCGTGTTGGTCCAATGCCGGTTGGTTGATTCGGCCGACGTGAGACCGCAGTGCAGCGAATACGTGCCCGTGATCTTCGCATCGGTGGTGCGGCGGAACTTCTCGCGCGTCACATCCATGCGATAGATGTTGCGATTCTGCTCCACGTTCGGGATGGAGTAGCCCGTCGCGACCGCGGGCACCACCGTCACGTTGGACCATCCGAGGAAGTTCTTCGACCACGCACCCATGTGCCCGGGGCTGGTCGGCTGGTTCCAGTTGCCGGCGCCCATCAGATCCCACCAGCCCACACCTTCCGCGCCGCCGTTGGTGTCATACAGATCGGGCAGGCCGAAGGCGTGACCGAATTCGTGACAGAACACGCCGATGTCGATGAGCGTGGCGTTGTCGCAGTTCTTGATGGGCTGAATGGTGTAGTCGTCGACCTTGATGAACTGTCCGGGGTGGCCGGTCCACGCATCGTTGGTCGTGAACGGAGCAACGCCCCAGCCCGAGAGCGCGAAGCGGTGCGACCAGATGTGGCCGTTGACGCCGCACTCGGCACCCAGCGTCGGGTGGACGAACGACACGAAGTCGACGAAGCCGTCGTCGTCACCGGAATTGGGAATGCCGTCGGGACCGTCGTTGTCGTACTGCCCGAAGTTGACCGCACCGTCGTTGGCCGTGAGCGTCTGCGTGATAAGGTTTTTCACACCCGACGTTCCGCACAGACCGTTACACGTGCCCGTTCCCGTGTACGTCACTTCGGCGCTGGGCAGCGTCGTCCAGCCGTACACCGTGCCGGTCACCTGGAGATCACCGTACGAGATCTCGTTATAGAATTGCGACATGGTTTCCGGAATCTGCGTCACAAACAATTTGGTCTGCAGCGACGAAGTCGGAAACGGATCCGCACCCGTCGTGCTGTACTTCACGCAGAAAATGGGAATCGAGAAATTGCCCGACACTTCGTACTGCGCGCGCTGCGAAGCGGGCATGAGCTCGCGTTTGTAGAAGCCGCGCTCGTTGACATACGCGTCGCGCGCTTCCTTGATCTTGAGCGTCTTCTGGATCCACGCGTGTTTGAACTCGAACTTGCCTTTGCCTTCCATGCTCTGCTGCACCTCGGGTGGCATGACCACTCCGGGCGCAGGCGAAACCCCCTGCGCGCGTACTGAAGGCGCCAGGGCGGCACAGGCGAGAATCAGCGTAAGCGTCGTGATAGCTCGTCGCATTGGGGAGGTCCCTTTCGTTGGTAGAACAAAGCGTTGTCGGGGCATTTCTCGAGCGACGATTTTAGCACATCCGGATGTGCTTCGTCCCCTCAGGCAAAGACCTGAAAAAATATACGCTGCCGCAACCCGGGCGACCAACCGCCGCGCGTCACCCCTTGCCAAGGCGTTCGTCGTCCACTAGCATAGAAACACCCGTCCGGTAGAACGCGGCGAGATCCCACCGGCCGCGTGACGGGAAACATGAAACCAGGCAAGCCCGGCCCGCGGTCGATCCCCGCGTCCAATCAGCCACAGCGCGAAACCCGCGTTCAGGAAGACCTTGCCCTGATCGAAATGATCCTGGGCGGGTCGACCGTGCACTGGCACGCGTTCGTCGACAGGTACGCCGGCCTCATTTACAGCGTGGTGCGCCGGCAGCTCTTCGTCGAAGACGACGACGAGGTCCGCACCGTGTTCGCGGACATCCTGGAAGCCCTGTATCGCGGCAAGCTGGCCGAATTCCGGGGGAATTCCGAGCTTTCGACGTGGCTGATCGTGGTTTCCCGCGGCAAGGCGCTGGATCACCTTCGCCACCTGCAGGGCCGGCGCAAGCATCCCCAAGGCTACGAGACACTTTCCCCGTTCGAGCGCGAAGTGTTCCGGCTCTACCACGTGGAGGGCCTGGGCTTCGACGCGGTGATTCACTCGCTGCAATCGGCCGGGATGCCGGCCAATGCGGAGATGATCGCGCACGCGGTCCTCAAGATTGAATCCACCCTCGACAAGCATTACCTCCGGCGCCTCGAGTCCGACGCCAAAGCACCCGCGCTGGGGGTGGTGTCGGGGCGGCTGCTCGACTTCCTGAACCATATGGATATCCAGCGGGAACAGGGTGACGACGATCACCCCTCCGAGTTCCTCGACCGCGACGCCACCGAGCGCATGGCCGCCCGGGTGCGGGAGCTCCTGGCGGAGCTCTCGGACGAGGAGCGCGACATCGTTCGCCTGCGGTTCGAAGAAGGCTGGACCGCCCAACGCATTGCGGATGAAAAGGGCTTTACCGGCCAACGACGCGTCTACACGATTCTGGATGGAGTGGTGAGAAAGCTCCGGAAAGGACTGGGACGGGAGTAGGGTAATTCGGCGACGGAATTTATCCCTCGTATCCGTCTCTTAACTGTGTGCAGCGGGAGACCTGACCCCCGGCTGCCACCCCACAATGACTGACTTACACCTGACAGACGCGCAACTGGCCGCTCTCGTAGATGAGTCCCTTTCGGACTCCGAGCGCGGCTTCCTGGTGGAACATCTGCGGTCCTGTTTGGACTGCCATGCCGCGTATCGCGATACCGTTCGTTATCGCGCCATCCTCATGGCCGACAGCTCGGTTTTCCGGGCTCCCGATGCCATGCTCGATCTCGCCCGCGGTGTGGCCCAACCGTCCCGTCCCGAACGGGCGACCCCACGTTTGCGGTGGTTTGAACCCCGGCTGGCGGCCGGGCTTTGCGCTGCCGCGGTGGTGGTCACCGCAAGCGTAGTCTGGTATACGCACCGCCAGCCGGCTACTACCCAGTGGCTTCCGGCCGTCAAGCAGGCAGCGGCGAGCGCATCCGCGGATGGCTCGATCGTGCTGCCCGGGATGGAGGAAGTGGTGGCGGCCACCTCGGCCGAGCACCGGACGGGCTTCGTTCAGCCCGATGAATCCATCAACTCCGCGTTGGCCGGCCTCACGGCGGCCTATAGCGCGCGCCCGAATGCAGACTTAGCTCATTGGTTGATAAGCGGTTACCTCGCCACGGGCGAGGTGGAAAAGGGCCGCCTCTACATCCAGGATGCCCGCCTTCGTTTCCCCGATGACAGCCGCTTCCTCGTGCTCGACGCCATCGTGGCCTATCGCACGAGCGACCTCGACCGGGCAGAAAACCTCCTCCGCGAGGCCCTGGAGGCCAACCCGCGCGACGGCGCGGCGCTCCTGAACCTCGCCCTGGTGCAGTACGAGAACGGCCAGACCGACTCGGCTCGCCGCACGCTCCAGATGGTGCGCACCGAATTCGCGGGCTCCCCGCTCGAGATCCGGGCCAGCACCCTGATGGCCGACCTCCTCAACGGGTAGAGATTTTCCTTCGTGCCTGGAAAATATTTCCGGGAATCCGTCCGCGCCTGCCGACCCTTTCTCGCAGGATCGGGGGGTGCAATCGGTTCGATGCCCGTCTAAAGGGGCGAGACGTGATCGAATCGAGCGAACCCGGTCCCAAAAATATTGCCTCACTGGCGTTCATGGCGAGCCAGCGGCAGCGTGAAAAAAATCGAGACCCCACCTCCTCTCGCCAAATCACGCGCAAGCTGAGCCATCGTGGTATATTGTAGTTCTCGCGCGGCATAGCCGCGCGAACTCAGATGCGGGCGTTTGCCTGCAGACACGATGACTCATATTGCGCGATTTCTACCCCTGTTGATTGCCTTGGGCACTCTCCCCGCATCGGATTCGTACGCCCTCACCAAGTCGGGTAAATCGACTCGCGCGCTCCTTGTCATTCACGGGGGCGCCGGCACCATCAGCCGCGACTTGATGACCCCCGAAAAAGAAGCGGCGTACCGCGCCGGTCTCTCCGATGCGCTCCTCGCAGGCTACAAAGTTCTAAATAGCGGCGGCACCAGCATGGACGCGGTGGAAGCCGCTATTTGTGTGCTCGAGGACAATCCTCTTTTCAATGCTGGCCGCGGCTCCGTGTTTACGAACGACGGCCACAACGAGATGGATGCATCCATCATGGACGGCAAGACGCACATGGCGGGTGCGGTGGCATCCGTGCGCGGCATCAAGAATCCCATCAAAGCCGCGCGTGCGGTCATGGAGAAAACCAGCCACGTGATGCTCGTCGGCAAAGGCGCCGAGCAGTTCGCACACGAGCAGGGACTCGAGTTCGAAGACAGCGCGTACTTCGCCACGCCGCAGCGCTGGGAAGAGCTCGAGAAAACCAAGGAAGAAGAAAAAGAGAAAGGCCCGCAGGGATCGCTGGCATTCCCGCACACCCATCTAGGAACCGTGGGCGCGGTGGCACTCGATCGCAGCGGCAATCTCGCCGCCGCGACATCCACCGGCGGACTCACCAACAAGCGCTGGGGCCGTGTCGGTGATTCACCCATCATCGGCGCCGGAACCTACGCGGATAACGCGACGTGTGCCGTATCGTGCACGGGTCGCGGCGAAGTGTTCATCCAGGGCTCGACCGCGCACGAAATGTCGGTGCTGATGAAGTACCGCGGCATGACCGTGCAAGCGGCAGCGAAGCACGTGGTGAACGAAGAACTCCCGGAGCTGGGCGGCAAGGATACCGGTGGTCTGATCGCGATGGATCACCAGGGACGCTTTGCCATGGAGATGAACACGGCCGGTATGTATCGAGGGTACATCGGGGAAGACGGCGTGCCACACACCTTCCTCTATCACGACGAGTAGTCCCCTATGGCAATGTTACGTGTATCGGTGGCCAATGATGTGCGCGAGGTCCGGCGCATCAATCACGCACTCAGCGATTTTCTCGCCGAAGAGGGCGTACCCGGACGCACCATTCATCACGTGCGATTGGTGGTCGAAGAACTGGTGGTGAACGTCGTGCGCTACGCGTACGCAGACGCGTCCGCGCACAAGATCGGTGTCGACGTGAGGACCGAACCGCGCCGCGTGGTGGTCACCATCGAAGACGACGGCCGCCCCTTCAATCCCAACGACGCTCCACCGGTCGCAGTGCGCGAGGCCATGGAACAACGGCGCGGCGGCGGACTCGGCATTCATCTCGTGAAGAAGCTCTCACGCGAGCTCACGTACACGCGCGTTGACAACCGCAACCGTGTGCGCGCCACCATCGACTTCGCATCGCAATAAGGAGTTGGGTGTGAGATTTCTTCGCATAATCACCGCGCTCGCGCTGGTGAGCGCGGGTGTGCTCGCCGCGTGCAGCTCGCAACAGGCACCGCCGATTGCTGACGGCACCCCCCCGGGGCGGGTGACCGATCTCACGGTCAAGCGCGCCATCACCAATGTGGTCACGCTGCGCTGGACGACGCCGGGAGACAATGGCGCGCTGGGAGTCGCCACTACATACCGGATTCGCTGGTCCCCCAATATCATTACCCAGGACAACTTTCCCGATGCCTTTGCGATTCCGGATCCGCCCATCCCGGGGACGCCGGGGACGATTCAAGTGTTCTCCGTTCCCAACATGGACATCACCCAGGTGATTCACTTTGCGATGTCTACGATGGACGAGGTGGGAAACGTGTCGCCCGTCTCGAATGATGCCGTGTGGGCACCCGGAAATCTTCCGATTCAGTACTACACGGACCTGCCCGCGGCGCGCGACAACACGATGTACAAGGAATCCGACAACGTGAGCAACGGCGCCGGTGAGTACTTCTTCGCGGGAAGAACCGACAGCACCAGCCTGGGTTTGACGCGACGCGCGCTGCTCGCCTTTTCGGTGGCAGATAGCGTTCCCGCCGGGGCGCACATTGACAGCGTCCGCCTCACCCTGCACATGTCCAAGACTCCCGCCGGAAAACGGAATGTTGCCTTGCACGCCGCCCTGGCCGATTGGGGCGAGGGCATTGCTGATGCTCCCGGTAATGAGGAAGTGGGTGCCGCCGCCACCGGCAACGATGCCACGTGGAAGTATCGCCTCTTCAACACGGCGGCCTGGACCGCGCCCGGCGGTGATTTCGATTCGACGGCGAGTGCGCAGCTCGTCGTGAACGGCATCGGCGTGCCGACGTTTTACACGTGGCGTTCGCCGCAGATGAATGTGGAGGTTCAGCATTGGCTCGACGTGCCCGACAGCAACTTCGGATGGGTGGTGGTGGGAAGTGAATCCGATGTGCGATCGGTGAAACGATTCGACTCCCGCGAGAACCCCAACGCGGCGTACCATCCCCGTCTGACGATCTACTACACGGTGTCACCGTAATCGGAGGAGAAGTCGTGAAAGCATGGAAGAGTCTCGCCGTCCTGGGTCTGACGGCGGTCGCATGCGGCGGACAAGTATCGATCGGTGGGGGCGGCGGCAGCGGCGGAGTTGGCCTGGGAGCGGCTATGGGCGAGAGCAAGACGAAATACTCGAGAGACATCGACGAGTGGCACAAGGGCCGTATTCAACGCCTCAAGGCGGACGACGGCTGGCTCACGCTGGTCGGCCTGTTCCCAATGACGAACGGCACACACACGTTCGGCTCGGCGGCGGACAACGAGTTCGTCCTTCCGGCCGGAGCGCCGGCACACGCCGGCTCCATCACGATGGCCGACACCGCGTTCACGCTCACGCCGGCTTCCAACGCGGTGATGACGCTTGCGGAGACCTCGACGGGTGAGAAGCCACCTGTCGTTGCCGGCGACATGAAGCTGGCGTCGGACGCAAACGGAAAGCCCACCAAGATCCAGATGGGCTCGATCCAGTTCTATGTCATCGACCGTTCGCCCAACACGTTTCTGCGTGTTAAAGACGCCAACAGTCCCGTGCGCAAGAATTTCAAGAGTATCGAGCGCTACCACGTGGACAAGAAGTGGTGCGTCGATGCAACGTTTGAAAAGTACAATCCGCCGCACCCGATCAAGGTGCCCAACATCCTCGGCTACGAGGATAATTCGATGTGCCCGGGCGTGGTGACGTTCCAGATCGACGGAAAGACGTATCGTCTCGAGCCGATTGCGCAGGAAGGCGACGAGCTCTCGTTCGTATTCGGAGACGCAACCAGCGGCCACGAGACCTATGGCGGCGGGCGCGAGCTCTACTGCCCCATGCCCGGCCCCGACGGCAAGACGGTTCTCGACTTCAACAAAGCCTACAATCCGCCGTGCGTTTTCACGAAATTTGCAACCTGCCCGCTTCCCACGCGCGAGAGCGTGCTGCCGTTCAAGGTGGAAGCGGGAGAAAAGGCATACGGAGACCCGGCTCTCCACATGCACCACTAGAATGACGCTTCGCACACGCCCCCTTGTGCTTGCGGCTGCTTGCGCGGCCCTGGCCGCGATCTCCGGCTGCTACGTGCAGTCGATCCGCCCCGCGTACACCGAAAAGACCCGGGCGTATGACGGCGCGCTCGTCGGAACATGGACTTCCGATGAAGATGAGGAATACGTGTTTACCATCAGCGACACCACGCGCGGCGAGTACACGCTGGTGAGCGACCAGGGCGGATCCGAAGCGCGTTTCGAAGCGGTCTTGTTCCAGGTGGGCGGCGCGGCGTTCCTCGATATTTATCCTGAAGCGCCCGAAACCGAGAACACGTTCTACATGGATCATCTGCTGCGCGTGCACAACATCCTGCGCGTCGAGATGGAAGCGGACACGCTCTGGGTCCAGGACTTCGATGCGGAATGGCTGCAAGATGCCATCAACAAGAAGCAGGTGCGCCTCGCGAATGTTCCGCTGGACGGCGCCATTCTCCTCACCGGCTCCACCAACGAGCTGCAATCGTTCATCACGAAGTACGCCAAGGCAAAGCAAGCGTACTCCGAGCCCGCCAAGTTCATACGCTCAAACTGACGCTGAGCCAGTAAGGCGCGGTGGACTGCTCCGTCCAACGATGGACGCCCCGCGTAACAAAACTCAGGAGGCTTCAATGCGCCGCTTATACAGCGTTGTCATATCAGGGTGGTTGCTCGCCGCAACGTGTGTGCAGGCGCAAACTTGGGTGAATCTGACACCTGCCTCCGGGTCGGCGCCGGCGGCGCGGCGCAATGCCTCTGCCATTCTCGATTCCGCGCACAACCGCATGGTCATCTTCGGCGGCTTCTCCTCGACCTATCTCAACGACATCTGGGCCTTCGATCTCTCCTCCAACACATGGACCAACCTGACGCCGGCATCGGGCAGCATGCCGGCGCCGCGGCTCACACCGGCGAGCATCTACGACGCCAACGCGCACCGCATGGTGACGTGGTCGGGCCAGGGACAGGGTACGTTCTTCAATGATGTGTGGGCGTTCGACCTGGATACCAACACGTGGTCGCCGTTCACCCCCGCGGGCGGGCCTCCCCAGATTCGTTACGGCGTCGGGTACACGTGGGATCCGCTGACCAAAGAGCTGGTGACGTTTGCGGGCTTCACCAACCTGGGGCGCTTCGACGATGTATGGCGCTTCAGGCCGTCGGCGTCGACATGGACCAACGTGTCCCCCGGCAGCGGACCTCTTGCCCGCTGCCTGCACGCCGCCTGCTACGACGCGCAGAAGAAGCGCATGATCATGTACGCCGGACAGAACAACTCGGGCCCGCTGGATGACATCTGGGCGCTGGATCTCAGCACCAACACGTGGACCGATCTCACCCCCGCCAGCAAACCGAGTGCGCGCTTCTTTGCGCCCGTGGTGTACGACGCGGCCAACAACCGCGTCACCATGTTCGGGGGGCAGGGCCTGATCGGCTTCAACAGCGAAGTCTGGGTGTTCGATCTGTGGACGAAGAAATGGACGCCGCTCACCGTCGCGGGCACGCCGCCGTCACAGCGCGGCGCGTCGGCCGCGATCTACGACGGTGCCAACGATCGCATGGTGATTTTCGGTGGCAACGATGGTGTGGTACGCAATGACGTGTGGGCCGTGAACAATCTCTCCGGCACCACGACTCCTGTCGGGCCGCGCACATCATCCCTCGAGCTGCGCAGCTTCCCCAACCCGTTCAATCCCCGGACCACTCTCGAGTACATACTGCCTGCTGCCGGGCATGTGACCCTTCGCGTCTTCGCCGCGAACGGCGTACGGGTGCGATCGCTCGTCGATGAAGTGCAGCCGGCGGGTCCGCACCGCGTCACGTGGGACGGGCGCAGCGATACCGGCGCGCGCGCGGCATCGGGTGTGTATCTCCTTCGCATCGAGTCCGCGGACCGCTCGACGACCCGCAAAATTACCCTGCTCAAGTAGACTCACGGCGGCATTCACTGCCGGGTCTCACCCACCACGCGGGGCTTGCTCCGCAGCGGCCGGGGCATTACTCTCCGTTTTCAGCCCTCATTCTCCGTCGCCCGCCCTCGCACTCCAGGGCACGGGCATTGCAGTTTCCCTCTTTTGATACAGGTGTCTTCACGTCCAGGCCGCGACCATTACGATGACGCGAACAATCATCCATATCCTGCTCGGGCTCGTGCTCTGGGTGGTGTTCTGTTTCTACTGGCACCTGGTGATGCAGCAGCCCATCACCGACGAAACCAAGCGCGCGCTGGTCATCGTGGCCACGATAGTGGCCGTCATCACACTGTTCGACTGGGTGTGGATCTTCCACAACCTGCGCATCCACAAGAACACCCGCCGCCGCGCGCGCCGCGCCATGCCGCGCTTCCCGATCGCCGACTTCCTCGGCCGCAGGTTCACCGAGCAGGATGAAATCATCCACCGCGCGCGCTACATCGAGGTCTCCATCATCGAGATGGCGGACGAGCGCGAATCCGAAGGCCGCAAACTCTTTCGCGTGAGCGACACGGTGCCCGAGGAATGACATGATCGACCTGATCTCCATCCTCGAGACGCTTGAGCAGAGCAAGCTCTACCTGATCGCGCTGTCGTTCTTCGCGTGGTATCCCCTCGTGTCGAGCGGTGTGCTGGTGCTGGTGTCGCTGACGTACTATCTGCGCCGTGAGCGTCGCAGCGATGAAATCGTTCCCGAGCTCGACCCGGAGTACACGCCGCGCGTGTCGGTGATCATCGCGGCATACAACGAGAGCGAGCACATCGAGGAAACCATCCAGGGTATTCTCGCCATCGAATATCCCAACTTCGAAGTGGTGGTGATCGACGACGGCAGCACGGATTTCACCGCGCGCCGGATTCTGCCTTTCGTGCGCGACGGCCGCGTGCGACTGGTGCGCAAGATGATGAACGAAGGCAAGGCCATGGCGCTCAACGACGGGCTGCGCTGCGCCAACGGCGAAATCTTTCTGGTCATGGATGCGGACGCGATTCCGGATCCGCAAATTCTGAACGTGGTGGTGCCGCACTTCAAATCGCCGCGCGTGGGCGCGGTGACGGGCAATCCGCGCGTGAAGAACCGCGACACGTTGTTGTGCAAGCTGCAGGCGATCGAGTTCACGGCGATCATTTCGCTCCAGCGCCGCTCGCAGCGCGTGTGGGGTCGCATTCTCACCATGAGCGGAGTGGTGGGCGCATTTCATCGCGCCGCCATCATCGACGCCAACCTCTACAGCCCCGACATGGCGACGGAAGACATCGATCTTTCGTGGAAGCTCCAGATCAAGCACTGGGACATTCGTTACGAGCCGCGCGCGGTGGTGTGGATGCGCGTGCCGGCGACGTTCCGCGGGCTGTGGCGCCAGCGCCGGCGCTGGGCGCGCGGGCTGGC
>DATEHD010000397.1:0-2945 GCA_035279765.1 Candidatus Krumholzibacteriia bacterium
AAAACGGGAGAAAGATCGAAATGAACGTCAGCACGAATGCCATGCCCAGCAAGGCACATGCGACCACGCAGTACACGGGCAAGATCGTCCAGGTGATCGGCCCGACGTTGGACGTCGAGTTCGCGTCGGGACAGCTGCCCGCGATCTACAACGCGCTCAAGATCGTCGACAAGGAGCGCGGTATCAACCTCACGTGCGAAGTGTCGCTGCACATCGGCGATAACGTCGTGCGCGCCATCGCCATGACGTCCACCGACGGACTCGTGCGCGGGATGGAAGCTGTCGACCAGGGCGCGCCGATCAGCGTGCCGGTGGGCGCGCAGGCGCTGGGCCGCATTTTCAACGTGCTCGGCGACCCCATCGACGGATTGGGCCCGCTCGCGGAGCCCGACAAGCGCTACCCCATTCACCGCGCGGCGCCGAAGCTCGAGGATCAGGCGTCCGAAGTCGAGCAGCTCGAGACCGGCATCAAGGTCGTGGATCTGCTCGCTCCCTACGCCAAGGGCGGCAAGATCGGTCTCTTCGGCGGCGCCGGCGTGGGCAAGACGGTGCTCATTCAGGAGCTCATTCGCAACATCGCCACCGAGCACGGCGGTTTCTCCGTGTTCGCGGGCGTGGGTGAGCGCACGCGCGAGGGTAACGACCTCTGGCTCGAAATGAACGAGTCGGGCGTGGTCTCGAAGACGTCGCTCGTGTTCGGACAGATGAATGAGCCGCCGGGTGCGCGTCTGCGCATCGGCCTCACCGGCGTCAGCGTGGCGGAGTACTTCCGCGACGAAGAGAACCAGGACGTGCTTCTCTTCATCGACAACATCTTCCGCTTCGTGCAGGCGGGCTCGGAAGTGTCGGCCCTTCTCGGCCGCATGCCTTCCGCGGTGGGATATCAGCCCACGCTCGGTACGGAAATGGGCGGTCTGCAGGAGCGCATCTGCTCCACCAAGAAGGGATCGATCACATCGGTGCAGGCCATTTATGTGCCTGCCGACGACATCACCGATCCGGCGCCGGCCACCACGTTCTCGCACCTCGATGCGACCACGGTGCTTTCGCGCCAGATCGCGGAGCTCGGCATCTACCCCGCCGTGGATCCGCTGGCCTCGACGTCGCGCATCTTGAGTCCGTCGATCGTGGGTGAGGAGCACTTCAACGTGGCGCGTCGCGTGCAGGAGATTCTGCAGCGCAACAAGGAGCTGCAGGACATCATCGCGATTCTGGGTATGGACGAGCTCTCGGAAGAGGATCGCCAGGCCGTGAACCGCGCGCGCAAGATCCAGCGCTTCCTGTCACAACCGTTCTTTGTAGCAGAGGTATTCACAGGTAGTCCCGGTAAATACGTCAAGATTGCTGATACCATCCGCGGCTTCAAGGAGATCATCGAGGGCAAGCACGACTCGATTCCGGAGCAGGCGTTCTACATGGCGGGCTCGATCGACGAAGTGGTCGAGCGCGCGAAGAGCATGTAAGCGAGCATGGAAGCCACTTTCAACTTCAAGATGCTCACGCCGACACGGACCGCCTTCGAGGGCGAGGTCGTGTCGATCGTGGCGCCGGGTGGCGCGGGATACCTCGGTATTCTTGCGCACCACGCGCCCATCATCTCGACGCTCAAGGACGGCGATCTCAAGGTCCGCTTCAGCGACAATCGTGTCGCGCACTTCAAGATCGGCCGGGGGTTGCTCAAGGTCGCGCACAACAACGCGATCGTGCTCACCGAGTCGGTGGAAGAAACAAACGCGTAAGCAAGCAGAGCGTTGTCAGCTCAAACGCCGCGGTGGACACCCATCGCGGCGTTTTTGTTTGTGGTCTACTCTCTATCGTAGAAATCGATCGAGAATTCAATTCCCAAATCGGCGCACTCTTGAAGAAATGCCAGGTCAAACTCCTCGCCCGTGTTGCCCTCGGAATACCAGCCTATCGAGTATTCAATCGTTCCACCCTCTGCGCGAATCCTCCTGAAAAAGTCACGTTGTCCGGCGAGCTTCTGATTCCAGCTTCTCATGAAGTCCACAACGCCGAGTTCTGAAGACACCGCGCTGCCCAGGTCGAACACGCAGCAGCTGCGCGGGTAGACACCGGCGAGCTTCTTGCCACTGGGCGTGGTGCGCGCCTCTCCCTTCGTGGCTCCATGACCATCGCGTTGGGAAAGATCCGGCAGAGCGGCGCAGATCTCGTCCGCCTTCATCTCCGGGTGAGTAACGAAAAGAGCAACCTCGTATTTGAACGGATGCATGTGTGCCTACTTGTTGGAACGGCCGCAGGGGCCCATCAATCGCTCTGATTCCAGCCTGTTGTGGTAGGCGCAAAGAAGCCTCAGATTGTCGAGCGTACTCGCTCCGCCACGGGCCACAGGCTGGACGTGATCGATCTGCAACACGTGCGTTGAATTGCAACGCTTGCCGTCGGGTCCGGTATACGAGCAGCGCTTGTCGCGGACAAATACCTGATCGTGCACGGCGGCGGCAATTTGCCGCGGGTTCGATGGCATGTGCAGCGCCTGAGGCTTTTCGCGTTTCATATCCCGCGCCTCCCGTCTTCCCTGGCGCACTTCTGGATCCTCGCGCCTGATCACATAATCCGCCATGAAATCAATGAGCTGCTCGAACGACGCATTCGCGGGAAGCCGGTGTGACGCAAGCGAACGAATGCGATCGAGCTTCTGTATCAGCTCCTCGTGGGCCGTGAACTCCACGCGCTTGCGCCGCTCGAGTTGCAAGTCCTGAACGGCGATTGTCACCGGCGGCTGCTCGGAAACAGGCGTCCGATCATCCTTCGAAACCGCGACTGAAACACTGGATGATTTTTCACCATCGTTACGAAGGTGATTTTCACCCAATGTCGCGACCGGGCGGATCGGAACCCTCGCCACGATGGTTCGCACACGATCATGAGGAAACGACGCTTCCGGCTCGTACTCCGCGGCAATCGCCTCGACCTCGCGCAGCGAC
>DATEHD010000398.1:0-4980 GCA_035279765.1 Candidatus Krumholzibacteriia bacterium
TCGCTCTTCGCGCGGCGGAAGTGCGGCGTGTACGCGCCGTGTGCGCCGGTTACCGGGACGAAGCGGGGCCGCTTCGGGGGGCGCTACCTCAATCTTGACAAGGACTTCCGGTCAGAATAACATCGAGTAGGTGGTACACCGGTGACCCGATATCCCGGATTTGCCACACGCGTTATGTTCGTCGTAGCGTACCGGTTCGGATCGGGTGGAGCGGGGAGGGCGCGCGACGGCTCATGAGTCCCAATAATTTCCACATTCATCCGGTGACCCCCACCACGAGAGAACGTACGCGGCCGGCGTAGAAATGTCTGGGCGCCGTGGGTGCATGGGTAGCCTTTGGAGGCTTGAATGGCGATCAAGGTTGCGATCAACGGGTTTGGACGTATCGGCCGTCTTGTTTACCGGCACGCATACAAGGATCCAGCCTTTCACATCGTCGCGATCAATGACATTACCAGTCCCGACATCCTGGCCCATCTGCTGAAATATGATTCGGTCCACGGCCGCTTTCCCGGCGTCGTCAAGGCGACGGAGAACGGCCTCGAGGTCGACGGCAAGACGGTGCGGATCGTCGCGGAAAAAGACCCGACCAAGCTGCCGTGGAAAGAGCTGGGGGTCGATGTCGTGGTGGAATCGACGGGCATTTTCACCAAGCGCGCCGACGCGGAGAAGCACATCGCCGCCGGTGCGCGCTGCGTGCTGATTTCGGCGCCGGCGACGGATCCCGATGCCACCATCGTGCCGGGCGTGAATCACGCCGAGCTCGACCTGGAAAAGCACATGATCGTGTCGGTTGCGTCGTGCACGACCAACTGCCTGGCGCCGGTGGCCAAGGTGCTGCACGACAATTTCGGAATACACTACGGTCTGATGACGACGATTCACGCCTATACCAATGATCAGCGCATCCTGGATCTGCCCCACAAGGACCTGCGCCGGGCGCGCGCGGCCGCCGTGTCGATGATTCCGACCACGACGGGCGCGGCCAAGGCGGTCACCAAGGTGCTGCCGGCCCTCAAGGGTCGCTTGGACGGCACCTCGGTGCGTGTCCCCGTGTCGGATGGCTCGCTCGTCGATCTGACCTTCGAGACCGAGAGGCCGGCGAGCGTGGAGCAGATCAACGCGGCGATGCAGAAAGCGTCGCAGACAACGATGAAGAACATCATTGAATACACCGAGGATCCCATCGTATCGGTCGACGTGATCGGCAATCCGCACTCGGCGGTGTTCGATTCGCTGGCGACCATGGCGCTCGGCGACAAGTTCTTCAAGGTGATGGCCTGGTATGACAACGAATTCGGCTATTCCGGCCGAATGGTGGACGTGCTGCGAATGATTGGAAGATGATGGAGTGATGAAAAAACTTTCCATTCGTGACTGTGACGTGAAGGGCAAGCGCGTGCTCGTGCGAGTGGACTTCAATGTTCCGCTGGACAACGACCTGTCGATCACGGACGACACCCGCATTCTGGAGTCGCTTCCGACGATCAAGGACGTGCTCGACCGGGGCGGCCGGCTCATTTTGATGAGCCACCTCGGGCGGCCGCGCCATCGCGAGCCCGGGCTGTCGCTGGCCCCGGTGGCGCAGCGGCTGGCCGAGCTGGTCAAGAATCCGCTGCGCTTCGCGGACGACTGCGTCGGACCCGACGTGAAGCAGAAGGTGGCTGCGCTGCGTGACGGCGAGGCGTTGCTCCTCGAAAACCTCCGCTTCCATCCGGAAGAGGAAAAGAACGATCCCGCGTTTGCGAAGGAGCTCGCATCCATCGCGGACATCTACGTGAACGACGCCTTCGGGACGGCGCACCGCGCCCACGCCTCGACGGCGGGTGTCGCGGAGTACATCCAGGTGCGCGCCGCGGGCTTTCTCATGGAGAAGGAGCTGCGCGCGCTGGGAGATGCGCTCAACAATCCCTCGCGTCCGTTTCTGGCCGTGCTCGGGGGCGCCAAGGTCTCGGGCAAGATCGACCTCATCCGCGCGCTGCTCGACCGCGTCGACGTGCTGCTTGTCGGCGGCGGCATGATGTATACCTTCATCCGCGCCTCCGGTCTCGAAGTGGGACGCAGCATCGTGGACGAGAAGAATCTTCCGATGTGCAAGGAACTGCTCGCGAAGACGCGCCCGGGGCGTTCGCGCCTGTTGCTGCCGGTGGACACCATCGTGGCGCAGGAGATCGATGACGCCGCGCCGACGCGCGAAGTCTCCATCGCGGATATTCCGGAAGACTGGGTGGGTGTCGACATCGGCCCCAAGACCGTGGACCTGTTCAAGGCGCAGATCGCGACCGCGCGCACCATCTTCTGGAACGGACCGATGGGCATCTTCGAGAAGCCGTCGTTTGCCGAAGGCACCCGTGCGGTGGCGCGCGCCATCGCCGATGCCACCGGCCGCGGCGCGTCCACCATCGTGGGTGGCGGTGACAGCGTGGCCGCGGTGAACCTGATGGGCATCGCCAACCGCTTCACGCACATCTCGACGGGTGGCGGTGCCTCGCTCGAGTTCATGGAAGGCCGAACGCTGCCCGGCGTGGATGCGCTGTGCGACGTGGCCGAAGTGGCCGGTTAACATTTTCGTGCTCGCCCCATGATGTCGCGACGCAAACTCATCGCCGCGAACTGGAAGATGAATCACACCGTCGCGACAGCGACGGAATTTGTCGTTCACCTTCGCCCCGCGTTGTCCGGACTTTCCGCGGTTGATCTCGCCATCTTTCCCTCGTTCTTCTGTGTACGACCCGTTGCTGACGCGTTGGCCGGCACGCAGGTCGCCGTCGGCGCACAGGATCTTTTCTGGGAGGAGAAGGGCGCTTTCACCGGTGAAGTCTCCGGCGCGATGATCCGCGATGCGGGTGCCACCATGGTCATCGTGGGACATTCCGAGCGCCGCCACATTCTGGGAGAAACCAACGAGATCGTGGCGCGCAAGCTCGGCGCCGCGCTGCGCGATGCGCTCACGCCCATTCTGTGCGTCGGCGAGCTGCTCGCCGAGCGCGATGCGGGCGAACAGAACGCGGTGGTGGAGAGGCAGCTGGCATCCGCCTTCCACGATATGGGAGCCGCGGTGGCGGGGCGCGTGGTGATTGCGTATGAACCGGTGTGGGCCATCGGCACCGGGCGCACGGCCTCTCCGCAGGATGCGCAGAGCATGCAGGCAGCGATTCGGGCCTGGCTCGCGACTCATTTTGGAAGCACCGCGCAGTCGATGCGGATTCTCTACGGCGGCAGTGTGAAGGCCGACAACGCCGCTAGGCTCGCCGCCCAGCCCGATGTGGACGGGTTCCTGATCGGCGGGGCCAGCCTGGATCCGGCCAGTTTCGTGGCCATCGCGGAGGCGTCGCAGACGGGCTAGGCGCGTCCGGTTGACGCCCCGGAGGCTTTCTGCTAGTCTCTGCAGGCGCGGCGTCTGAAGCCGCTATCTTTATTGTAATTCTCGCGCGGCGGGGCCGCGCGAACTCAGCATCTGCGGGCTGTTCCCCGCCGGAAGACTAAGGACTCAACTCACATGCTTTTCAACTTGCTGATCGGGCTGCACGTCTTCGTGTGCCTGGTGCTGATCCTCGTCGTGCTCCTGCAGTCGAGCAAGGGCAGCGGCCTGGCAGGAGCTTTCGGTGGCGGTGGCGGCCAGACCATGTTCGGCGGCCAGGAGACGGCGACCTTCCTCTCACGGATGACCACCTACCTCGCCATTCTGTTCATGGTGCTTTCGCTGCTCCTGGCGTTCCTCTCGTCGCGGCGCAACGCGGCCGGGCCGCACAGCGTGGTTCGCGACGCAGCGCGCCAGAACCAGACCCAGCTCCCGAAGGGCAAGAGTATCGACGAGCTGCTGGGTGGTACGGCGGATTCGACCAAGGCGCTCGGTATGCCTCAGCCGCAGGCGCAGGACACGACCAAGAAGAAGCCCTGGTAACAGTTTTCGCCCAGGTGGTGGAATTGGTAGACACACTATCTTGAGGGGGTAGCGGGCGAAAGCTCGTGCGGGTTCGAGTCCCGCCCTGGGCACCAAGGATATCGCCGCGACAGCGGCGAAACTGAACGGGACGCAAAGCGTCCCGTTTTCTTTTTGAACGACGATTTTCAAAACCAAATGCATCGGTCCGGCGACCCATGGTAAGACGTACCAATCAGGAAGGATTCGCCATGAAGAGACAAAATGGATTCTTGATGCTCGCGCTCATCCTGGCTCTGGCGCTGCCGGCGCTCGCCGCGGAAAAGAAGAACGCGTCCGCGCCAACGGCCGCCGACACCAGGGGAACGCCGGCGGTCGATGGCAAGAGCACCCCGGCCGACCAGAAGTCGATGAGCATTACCATCTACAACGACAACCTCGGCCTGGTGAAGGACGTGCGCTCGGTCAATCTCAAGAGCGGCGTCCAGAATCTCTGGTTCGAGGGCGTGGCGGGACAGATCGACGCCACCAGCGTACACATCCGCTCGCTGGATGCGCCCAACGCGCTGCGCGTGCTCGAACAGAACTTCGAGTACGACTTGATCTCACCCGACAAGCTGATGGAGAAATACGTGGGCCAGCCCGTCGAGATCGTGACCACGCACGCCGACGGCGGGACGGAAACTACGAAGGCTACGCTGGTCGGCATCCAGAACGGCTACGTGTACCAGCTCGAGAACGGCAAGATTGCGATCAATCCTCCGGGGCACGTGGTGCTGCCGGCGTTGCCGCAGGGGCTCGTGTCCCAGCCGTCGCTGGTGTGGATGCTGGATGCATCGAAGACGAAGCAGACTGTCGAGGCCAGCTACCTCACGGGCGGCATCGGCTGGAAGGCGGATTATGTGGCGGTACTTGCCGCGGATGACTCGAAGCTCGACCTCTCCGGTTGGGTGACGATCAACAACACCAGCGGTGCCACCTACAACGACGCGCAGCTCAAGCTGGTGGCGGGCAATGTGAATCGCGTGCAGCCGCAATACGCGCCCATGGCGGAGGGGGCAGTGCGAATGGACGCGATGGCCAAGAATGCCCCGCAG
>DATEHD010000399.1:0-4770 GCA_035279765.1 Candidatus Krumholzibacteriia bacterium
GGCGCATTACAACCACTGGTATACCGCGCGCATTCTTGGGCTCCCGGCCACGGACCCCGAGGCCTACAAGATTTCATCGCCGATCTATTTCGCCGAGGGGTTCCAGGGACACCTGGAGATGCTGCATGGGCTGCGCGACGACAACGTCCTCGCGGAAGATGTGATCCGGCTCTCCCAGCGCTTCATCGAGCTGGGCAAGGAAGACTGGAATCTGACGCTCTACCCGGTGGAGCGCCATCCGTTCCAGCGGGCCGCGTCCTGGACCGACGAGCTGACGCGTGCGTACAAGCTCTTCGAGCGGACGCTTCCGGCCGGGCCGGCCGCCAAGCCCTGAGCGCGGCAGCGCCCGGGGGGCGTTTGCAGTCTGGACATTCAGGCCGGATGCGATAATATCGTTTGCGTATACCGTCGCGAAGCACGGCTTCGTTCGAATGTGCCGACGTCCTTCCCCTCGTGTGCACGGGTTCCACATGAGATGTTGTTTCTCCCCGCAGCATCTCGACCGACGCAACGGGGGGAAGGCATTTTTTCGAGGCGGGGTCAGGGGAGCGGGGTTTGATCGTAGTGGTCGAGCACCGTTCCGTTGGGCAGTGCCAGCAGAAGCTTCACCATTGTCACTTCATCATCCGTGATGTCATTGGGCAGGGGCGCATTGGACTGCATGATGAAGCCCGGGGGAAGATGTCCCAGCGGGATCGTGTGTCCGAGCTCGTGCATGAATATCGTGTAGAGGGTCTGGCCGTCCGCAAGATCATCCACCAGGCTGATGTGATCGTGTGCGGGGTAACCATCCGCGTCGTTTGAGTAATTGGTGATGCCGTTGGTGATGCCCATCGCGCTGCGCGGCAAGAACTCCACCAGAATCCCCGTTGCCGGATCGGCGTCTGTCGTGGCGAACATCTGGAAGCCGAGCCGGGTATTCCAGCGGTCCGCCGCCTGCTGCAGCAGTGCGCGATAATCCAGCCCGTTCGCGTTCACAAAATCCCGCGCATAGAACAACACCGGATAGCTGTGCCAGCGTTTGATCGTATGGACGGCACCCACCGAATAATTTCCGGTTTTGAGCAACGCGAGAACAGTCGGGAAGAGCGCTGTTTGCGGCTGCTGAAAGGGAATCATCGCAATCACCTGCGACACGTCCGCAGTGGACGGGAACGCATCATTGTACGAGTGATACACGGTGGCCGTGGTGCCGGTGGTGAGCGCAATGCTCGCCGTGTTGGAGCCCACATCGGCGATGGTGATGTGGCCGTCATTCTGCGTGACGAAATGGCGCGTGCTCTCCGTGGTGATGATTGCATACATGCCGGCGATGGGCGCACCCGTGTACGTATCGGTGCAGGTGAGATCGAGGGAATATCCCGGCGCACGGGCGTGCGCCACAGCACCGACGGGCGCCATGTTCCCGGCCGCGTCGACAGCGCGAACCGATGCATAGTAGTCCCGCCGCCGGGGTGGCGAGGGCAGCGTCATTTGCTGCCCGACGCCCGGATCCGCCGGGAGCGGCGGATCAGCAAGCGAGGTGGCGCGGTTCCAGTCGAAGGGGAATGCTTCGCTGTAACGCACATCGTAGTGATCGACGCGAGCGTGGCGCGCATCATCGCGCGGCGCCGTCCACGCAAAAACCAGCGCGCTGGTCTGAGGATCGAATGCGAGGGTGAGGTCGAGAACGGATTCGGGGGGTGACGTGTCCCCGCCGGCTGGAGGAGGCGTCACCGGAGTCGAGCCATCACCACCGCATGCAATCACGGACACGGCGGCAAGGGCGGCCATGGCCACGACGAGGGAGCGAAATCTTGGGAGCTTCATGGGATGCGTCAACTTGCGCGGGGTGATATCAATGTACAGATTGACAGCGCTGGATGGCAATGGGCGATCTTGACTTCAAGCGAAACCACGCTATATTGCAGAGCTTATCCGCCATCCGGGAGACCATCCGCTCATGAGCGACGTTCGTGACATCATCATTCTGGGTTCAGGCCCGGCGGGACTGACCGCCGCCATCTATGCGGCCCGCGCCGACCTCAAGCCCTTCGTGATCGAAGGCATCCAGCCCGGCGGCCAGCTCACCATCACCACCGACGTCGAAAACTATCCCGGGTTCGAGCATGGCATCATGGGTCCCGAGCTCATGGAAGTGATGAAGAAGCAGGCCGCGCGCTTCGGCACCGAGTTCGCGTTCGCCACCATCGACCGGGTCGATTTCCGCGGCAAGGTGAAAACCGTGTACGCGGCCGACGAGGCATACCGCGCCCATGCCATCATTCTGTGCACCGGCGCCAGTGCGCGCTGGCTCGGCATCCCGAGCGAAGAACAGTTCAAGGGCTACGGCGTGTCGGCGTGCGCGACGTGCGATGGATTCTTCTTTCGCGACCAGGTGATCGTGGTGGTGGGCGGCGGCGACACGGCGCTCGAAGAAGCGACGTTCCTCACCAAGTTCGGCTCGAAGGTATATGTCATCCATCGCCGCCACGAGCTGCGCGCGTCGCGCGCCATGCAGGATCGCGCTTTTGCCAATCCGAAAATCGAGTTCGTCTGGAACAGTGTTGTCGAGGAAGTGATCGGCGACCAGAAGGTGAAAGCGGTCAAGCTGCACGATATCGTCACCGGCGCCAGGCGCACGCTCGAATGCGGCGGATTGTTCATCGCCATCGGTCACACGCCCAACACGGAAGTGTTCAAAGGCCACCTCGACATGGACGAGAACGGATACTTGCTCGTCGAGCCGGGCACGACGCGCACCAACCTCCCGGGCGTGTTTGCCGCCGGTGACGTGACCGACCACGTGTACCGCCAGGCGGTCACCGCGGCGGGCATGGGATGCATGGCCGCGCTCGATGCCGAACGCTATCTCGCCGCGCACCATCACACCCCGACGCTCGAACCCCGCTGACCGATGGCGTCCCGGAAGACTACCCGCTCCGCCGATCCGCTCGAAGCGATCATCCGCGACCTGATCGTCGCGCTGGGGCGCAAGCCCGTTTACGGGATGGAAGCCACCCCCGAGCGCGCCGCCGAGGCGTGGCGCGTGTTCACACGGGGCTACCAGGCCAGCGCGCGCGAGGTGTTTTCCGAGGGCACGTTCGAAGCCGAGCATGACGGTATCGTCGTCGTGCGCGGCATCGACTTCTACTCCGTGTGCGAGCATCACCTGGTGCCGTTCTTCGGCAAGTGCCACATCGCATATCTGCCCTCGGGGCGCATTGCCGGGCTTTCCAAGTTTGCGCGCCTTGTCGACGTGCACGCGCGGCGCCTGCAGGTGCAGGAGCGCATGACTCACGATATCGCCCACGACATCCGCACGCACTTGAAGCCGCACGGCGTGGCGGTGCAGGTGGAAGCGCGCCATCTGTGCATGGCGATGCGCGGTGTCGAACAGAGAAATGCCGACGTGGTGACGACGACGCTGCTCGGCGCCTTCAAGACCGATCCCGCGCGCGCCGCCGAGTTTCGTGCGCTCCTGTCGCGGCGCGACGACTGATCCTTACCTCAACCCACGGAGACATGCATGTCAATCAAGCCCGACAAGTGGATCACGCGCATGGTGAAGAAACACCGCATGATCGAACCGTACGCCGACGCCCAGGTCAAAGACGGCGCGGTTTCGTACGGCGTGTCGTCATACGGCTACGACATCCGCATCGCGAATGAGTTCAAGATCTTCACCAACATCAACAGCACGGTCGTCGACCCCAAAGGCTTCGACCCGCGCTCGTTCGTGGACTACAAGGGCGATGTGTGCATCATTCCGCCCAACTCATTTGCGCTCGGACGCAGCGTGGAGTACTTCCGCATTCCGCGCAACGTGCTCACCATCTGCGTGGGCAAGTCGACGTACGCGCGCTGCGGCATCATCACCAACGTCACCCCGTTCGAGCCCGAGTGGGAGGGCTTTGTGACGCTGGAAATCTCGAATACGACGCCGCTGCCGGCGAAGATCTACGCCAACGAAGGCATCGCGCAGGTGCTCTTTTTCGAGAGCGACGAGGAGTGTTTGACCTCCTACGCCGACAAGAAGGGCAAATACCAGAAGCAGACCGGAATCACCCTCCCCAAGGTGCCGCCTTCGGCGCGGCGGACGGCCCGAAGAAAATAGCCCGGGAAGCCCGATTTTGGCCTTCCCGCGCGATTTTATGTTTGACAGGTTTTCCGGGTGTTTGATAGATGAAGGGCGAGAGAGGCTCTCTAAAGCCTGTTTTTAGACGTTAACACCTTTTTGGGAGGAACTACGAAATGGCTAAAGCTGCGAAGAAAGCCGCCGGTGCCGAGCTGATCATCTCGAAGA
Organism: Candidatus Krumholzibacteriia bacterium; assembly: GCA_035279765.1. Lineage (GTDB taxonomy): Bacteria > Krumholzibacteriota > Krumholzibacteriia > WVZY01 > JAKEHA01 > JAKEHA01. The sequence goes on from DATEHD010000399.1 coordinate 4,286, forward strand.
CCCGGACCAAGGCCGCTGCCAAGGGCTACAATGTGTCGAGCGACTTCTACCCGGCACTGGACAAGCACGTCCGCGCCATCATCAAGGAAGCGGGCGACCGCGCGAAGGCCAACAAGCGCAAGACGCTCAAGCCCTCGGACCTGTAGACGATACGGGATAACCCGGCAATCCAAGGCCCGGCCCCCGGCCGGGCCTTTTTGTTTTTGGCGGCGGAGAGGCCATGCTCTAGACTTTGAGCACCCACATGAGCGAAAACATTTCAGCGCAGGCGGAGAAGCGCGGTGCCGCCAGGGAGGCCTGGCGCCCGGCGAGCCCCGACGTCCCCGAGTGCATCTTCACCGTGGACGTCGAGGACTGGTTCCACATCCTCGATGTGCCCTCGGCACCCGATGTGACCCGGTGGGCACAGATTCCGTCCCACGTGGAACGCGATTTCCACCGCATCCTCGACATTCTCGACGACCTCCATGGACACGCGACGTGCT
>DATEHD010000400.1:0-11411 GCA_035279765.1 Candidatus Krumholzibacteriia bacterium
CGATTGCGTGTGCACCGTCGCGCGATGCGGCGACGTCGCCGAAAAATTCCGCGCCTGTCGGCGCGGTGTCTGCTGTCGCGGCGGTATCGCCAGACACCCTCGCACCCACGCTTACCTTCCACACCTGCGATCGCGTGACGCTTGGTGATCCGCGCGCCGTCACGGTGGATTTTGGCGGCGTGGTGGTGATCGCCGACGGCTCGCCGCCGCGCCTCGTGTCCTACCGCCCCGCGGGAGGGCAGTGCCAGGAATTCCAGGCGCCCGCGGGCCGGCCCGCGTTCCGTCCCTCGGGCGTGGCCGTGCGCGGCTTCTTTGTTTACGCGGTGGACGAAGCCAACCGGCTCCTGTTGCGTTGGGACTCCAGCGGCACCTTTCGCGACGTGCTCGTGAATTTCGAGGACCTCAATGATCGCCGGCGGGTCTCGCCGCACGGCCTCGACGTGGACGACTCCGGCCGCACTGCGATCACCGACGTCGAGAATCACCAGGTGATCGTGCTCGATACCTACATGAAGGTCGACGTGGCGTTCGGCAATTTCGGTTCCTTCGAAGGACAATTCAATGCGCCGGAGGGAGTCGCGTTCACGCCCCACGGCGAGCTGCTCGTCGCCGACACCGGCAATGCGCGCCTCGAGCTCTTCACCGATACCGGCGCATTCCGGCGCGTGGTGCCCGCCGCCGGCGTTGCCAATCCGATGCGGCGCCCGCGTCGCGGCGTCATGGCGGAGGACGGCCGCATCTTCGTCGCCGATCCGCTGGCGGGCCGCGTGTTTGAATTTTCTCCGGATGGCGGTTTCGTGCGCGCCATCATTCCGCAGATGAACGGCCCCTTCAAACCCACTGATCTCGCGCTCACGCGCGACGGCGTTCTCTACGTCACGGATTCTTCCTCGCAGTCTCTCTACGCTATCAAGGTGATGTAGCATCCGCCGGTCGGGCTTCGAGCGTCGACCCCTGTGCGCGTGCATCGCCATCCTGTGCCTGCTCGCCGCGGTTCCGGCGTTGGCGCAGGAACGCCACTACGATGCCACCACCTGGGGTGCCATGTCCGACACGCTGCGAGCACCGGTGCCGGGCACGCGCATCACGTTGCGCGCACCCTTCATCGTGCAGGGGAGTGTGGTGGTGCGCGTGAACGGCGAGGTACTGGCGCCGGATCGCTACCAGGTGAACCTGCACCTCGGCACCATTCGCTTCATCGGCGATCTGCCCAAGAACGCGGTCGTGGTGGTGAGCTACCAGCGCAAGCCGCTCCTGATGTCGCCGGTGTACAGCCTGCGGCCGGCGGAAGTGTCGAAGCCCGACAGTAGCGGTGTCACCGCGGGGCGCGTGGTGACGCCGCGCGCGCCCGAGCCCGAGGCCACTCCCGGGCTCACCTTCGGCGGCACCAAGTCGGTTTCGTTCTCCACAGGCACCAACCGCGGTTCGACCCTCGATCAGTCGCTCGAAGCCACCGTGGAAGGACAGCTCACACCCACGCTCAAGGTGCGCGCCATTCTCTCCGACAACAATCTGCCCGTGCAGCCGGAGGGAAACACCGAGGAGCTGGAATACTTCGACCGCGTGTTCGTCGAGATGGAGGGACCCAACGGACGCGCCACCGTCGGCGACCTCACCCTCGACAATCACGTGTCGAGCTTCTCACCGCTGACGCGGCAACTGCGCGGCATCGCGGGCTCGGTGTGGAACGGGCGCGGCCGCATCTCCGCGGCCGGCGCGGAGACCAAGGGCGAATTCCGGAGTCTCGAGTTCCGCGGCAGCACCGGCCTGCAGGGCCCGTACCCGCTGCTCTCGCAGGGGCGCACCACCGGTGATGTGATCATTGCCGGCACCGAGCGCGTGTATGTCGACGGTGTGCGCCTGCAGAGAGGACAGAACCAGGACTACGTGATCGACTACGACGCGGGCAACATCACCTTCACGCCGCGCCGCCTCATCACCACCGACACCGAGATCGCCGTCGATTTCGAAGTCACGGCCGAGCGTTACGCGCGCTCCACCGTGATGGCGTCGGCGGAGAAACTCCGGCTCGGCGCGGGCGTGGACATGAGCTTTCTGTTCGCGCGCGAAGCCGACGACAATTCGTCTCCCAAGAATCTCACGCTCTCGCAGGCGGATCGCGACTCCATCGCCGCGGCGGGCGACGATCCCAGGAAAGCGATCACCAGCGGTGTGACCAAGACGACCCCGGGGCCCGGATTGTACGTGCTGGTTCCGGCCGATACGCTTTCCGGAGCGCCGGAGCACTTTCGATTTGACGAGCTTTCCGGTGACTATTCAGTAACGTTTGTCGAAGTCGGTGCGGGAAAAGGTGATTATCGACGGGCAGGGATTTCGACGCGCGGCATTCCGTACTTCGAGTTCACCGGCGCGGGGCTCGGTGCCTACCGCCCGGGACGCCTCCTGCCGCTCCCGCAATCCACCGACCTCTACACGGCGCGCCTCGAGCGCGCGAGCGGTGCGCTCACGTTCGACGGTGAATGGAACCTGAGCGATTTCGACGCCAACACGCTTTCCACAGCGGACGACACGAACAACCAGGGCAGCGCGGGACAGCTGCGCGTGGCGCTGCGCCACGACGCCACCTGGCGCATGGGGCTCACGGGTGCGGCCAGCTATCTCGAGGACCGCTTCCACAGCTTCGACCGCGTACGCCCGGGTTATTACTATAGAGACTGGAACCTGGAAGGCGTGCCGCTGGTGGGAAACGAAAAGACATACGAAGCGAGCGCGGATTTCTCGCGCGCCAGGCTGGGCTCCACGCGCTACACGCTGGGACGCCTCGAGCGCGATCAATACCAGGGCTGGAAGCAGGAGCTCAACGTGACCTCGGGGTCGCTGGGCGATCGTGGCTTCGCGGCGCGCGGCCTCGACTCGCGCATGGACGCGACCGCCAACCAGCGCACGCGCACCTTCGGGTCGCTCGACGCGGCGTACGGTTTCTGGCACGTGGTGCCGTCGGTCACCCTGGGCACGGAGACGTACCGCAACGCGTTCACCGCCGCTCCCGACAGCGGGCGCGCGTACGATCTCCTCACGGCGCGTCTTTCCAGCCGCGGCGGCAGCAAGCTGTCGTGGCGGATCGAGAACGAGCAGCGCAACACCGACGCCATCGATTCCACCACCGACGATTTCCGCCACGCCCGCAACGACCACACGGTGACGGGAACCCTCGGCTTTCGCGGCACCGGCGCCACGCAGGGAGAAGTGCAGGTGATCCACCGTCGCGAGGAAGACAAGAGCAACGGCGCCACGCACGACACCGACCTCGCGCGCCTGAAAGGCGGCAGTGCGTGGGACCCCATCGGGCTGCGCGCCGACGCCGACTACGAAGTGAGCCAGAACGACGCGGCCACGCTGCAGCGCTCGGTGGTATTCGTGGGCGAAGGCAAGGGCGACTACAACTCGGTGGGTGAAGCGGTGGGCAAGGGCCAGGGCGCGTACACGGTCGTGTTTCTTCCCACCACCGACACCACACCGGTGCACACGGTGGGCTTCAACCTGCGCCTGGTGTGGAAGCCCGCGCATGCCGGACTCAATCACACCGGTGTGGGGGGCTGGGTCCTGCGCAATCTCTCGCTCGACCAGACCCTCGGCGTGCGCGAGGAATCGACATACGAGCCGGCGTGGAAGGTGTACGCCATGATTCCGTCCGCGCTCCAGCGCGACAGCACCACCGTGTTCGGCACCACGACGCTGCGCCAGGACTGGTCGTTGCTCGAGAGTTATCGGAACCTGTCGCTGACGTTCCGTTACCTGCGCGAGGACAACGAGGACAATCGTTTCCAGGGCGTGCACGAAAATACTTTCTCGAGCGAGCAGGCGCTGCGCTTTTCGCGCTCCATCTCGGCGCGCCTCACGGGCACGGTGGAGACAGGGCGCAATGTCACCACGCGCGGCGGCGAAGGCCTCACGGCGGGCACCGGAAGCACGTACGACGTGGAAGCGTGGAACGTGCTGATCGGCGCGGGCATCGTGCTGCATCCGGGCGCCAACCTCGACCTCGACGTGCGCGGCCAGGACGCGCAGGATTCCTTCTCGGGCGCCGGGCAGCGCACCATCAAGCTGCAGCCGCGGCTGGTGTGGCGTGTTGCCGACCAGATCAACGTCTTCGGCACCTACGAGCTCGCCGACGTGAAGGACGACGCCAACGGTCCGGCCATCAAGCCGCTTGTGTTCGCGCGCGAAGGACGCGCGCACCACTGGAGCCTCACACCCAATTTTCGTATCTCGAAGATGATCTCGATCTACGCGACCTATTCCGGACGCAACGAAGAAGTATTCTCCGGCCAGCGCGTGACCGAGCACGATTTTCGCCTCGAGACGAGGGCGTATTTCTGAGATGAGTGTACGCCGCCGCATACTCAAACTTCTCGTTGGCCTGTTGGTCGTCGGGGCGGCGCATACCGCGCTCGCTGCTTCTCCCACGGTACGCGTGCTGGGAACACAGAGCATTTCATCCGAGCGTGCGGCCGCTATTCTCAAAGCGGGCGGTTTTCCGGCGCCGAAAGCCCTCCGCGATCTGCAGGAGGAGTACCTCAAGAACGGGCGTCTGTTTGCTTCCATGAACGTGCGCGTGGAAAGCGATTCGTCGTACACCGTGGTTGTCGACGAGGGTGCGCCCGCGCACGTGCGGCGCATGCACGTCTCCGGCGCATCGCATCTCTCGGGCGCGGAGGTGACACGCGAGCTCGGCCTCGAACCGGGGAGTGCCTTCGACCCGGGCCGTTTCCCGTCGCGCATGGAATCGTTGCTCTCGCGCTACGACGCCGACGGCTATCCCTTCGTCGAGGTGTGGGTGGATTCAATTGGTGTCGACCGCGACAGCGCGGCGGTCGACGTCGCGCTCTACGTGGTGGAAGGAACCCCGCGCAATGTTGAAAACGTGGTGGTCGAGGGCTTGAAGAAGACGCGGCCCGATCTGGTCACCAAGATTGCAGGCATCGAGCCGGGCGCGCCGTACCGTTCGCAGCTGCTCGAAGACGCATACCTTCGCGTCGTGTCGAGCGGCGTGTTCAGCGACGTCGCCTATCCCACCGTGCGCATGTCAGCTGATGGCAGTGGTGTCGACGCCGTGCTGCACGTGAACGAACCGGCGCGCTCGCACCTGTTTGCCGCCGCCCTCGGCTATGCCTCCGCATCCGACAACACCGACCGCGTGCTCAGCGGCTACGTGCAGCTCGAGCTCAACAACATCGGCGGCTCGCTCAAGGATTTCGGCGCCACGTGGAACAACGACGGTGCGGGACGCAACGAGACCCACATCCGGTATCGCGACAGGCTCTTCCTGGGCCATCGACTCGGCCTCGGGCTGCGTCTCGAGCAGGTGGGGCAGGACACGCTCTACACATGGCAGTCGGCGGGCATCGAAGGAGAGCGCGGGCTCGGACGCGTGGCGGGCACGCTGCTCGGCTTCACGCTGGCGGGATACGGCGATCGCAACGTCTTCAGCGAAGGGGATCTGGTGCGCTCGTCGCGCTGGCGTGTGAAAGGCGGCGCCAACGCCATGTGGGGCAGCGACCGCGCGGGCGCGTACGCGAAGCTTGGCGGTGACATGACGCTCGCGTTCAAGCACATCTCGTATCGTGACTCGACCACCGGTCCGGGCGATGTTCGCCAGACCATTTACGATGGAACCGCGGGGTTGTTGTTCCCGGCGTGGCGTAGCCTGCACGTCGCGGTGGACGGCCGCGTCGAGTGGCTCAACAGCGACGAGCAGGATGTACCGCTGTCGGAACAGTTCTACCTGGGCGGCGCGCGCACGGTGCGTGGTTACCGCGAAAACCAGTTCCACGGGCGGCGCGTGGCCTATGCGCGCAACGAACTGCGCCTCGGACGCTCCGCGCGCGACGGCTTCTACGCCTTCGTCGACGCCGGCTACGTGCGCCAGGAAACCCCGCAGCCCAACGGCACCACGCTTATCGACGGCACCGGGCTCACCGGCTACGGCTTCGGTGTGCGCAGTCTGTCCAAGGTGGGACGGCTCGACCTGAGCTTTGCCGTGAGCGACGGACTGTCACTGCGCCAGACCAAGGTGCACGTGATTTTGGAGCAGAACTTTTGATAACAGCCCGTGCAGGGCAATGCTAATATGACACGCATGCGCACGCTTTCCATCGACGGACATTCGCTCCGTCTCGACGATCTCTCCCGGTTTCTCGCGGGGCCGGTGCGCGTCACCGCTTCCGACGATGCCATGGCACGCGTGCGCCGCTGCGCGGAGTACTGCGCGAGCCTCGCCGCCGACGAGACACCGCACTACGGCATCAACACAGGCTTTGGAAAATTTGCCCGCGTTCACATCGATCCGGAACACGCGGCGGAGCTGCAACACAATCTGCTGCGCAGCCATGCCACCGCGGCCGGCGCACCGCTCGATCGCGACACCGTGCGCTTGATGATGCTGCTGCGCACCAACTCGCTGCTGGCCGGTTTTTCGGGTGCGTCGCCCGAGCTCATCGAAATGATCCTGGCGCTGATAGCGCGCGACATCACGCCGGTGGTGCCGTGCTACGGCTCCGTCGGCGCCAGCGGCGACCTGGCTCCACTCGCGCACCTCTCCCTCGCCCTCGTGGGCGAAGGCGAGGTGTTCTACAAGTCGCGCCGGGTGAGCGCAAAGGAAGCGCTCGCTGCGGAAGGGCTCACGCCGCACACGCTGCGCCCCAAGGAAGGTCTGGCGTTGATCAACGGCACCCAGCTGATGAGTGCCGTGGCCGCGCGCGAGCTCCTGCGCGCGCGCACGCTGCTCGGCACCGCGATGGGCGCGGCCGCGATGTCGCTGGAAGCATTCCAGGCCACCGACCGGGTGTTCGATGCGCGCATCCATGCACTCAAGCCTCACCCCGGACAGACGCGCGTCGCGGAGGCATTTCGCCGCCTGCACGAAGGCAGCGCCATCATTCGCTCGCACCGGGATTGCCCGCGCGTACAGGATCCCTACTCCTTCCGCTGCCTCCCGCAGGTACTCGGGGCTGTCGAGGACTCGCTGGCCTGGATCGAGACGTGGGTCGTGCGCGAGATCAACGCCGTCACCGACAATCCCATCGTGTTTCCCGATGACGGGGAGGTGATCTCGGGCGGCAACTTTCACGGCCAGCACATGGCGTTCGCGCTGGATGCGCTGGCCATCGCGAGCTGCGAGATCGCGTCCATCGCCGAGCGGCGCGTCGATCAATTGATGAACGGCGACGGTGAGCGCGTGCCGCGCTGCCTCATTCAGGACCCGGGACTCAATTCCGGCTTCATGATCGCGCAGTACCTGGCCGCCGCGCTGGTGAGTGAGAATAAAGTGCACGCACATCCCGCGTCGGTGGACACCATTCCCACCTCGATGGGGTTCGAGGACCACGTCAGCATGGGCAGCATCTCGGCGCTCAAGCTGACGCGCGTGCTCGATAATGTTGCGCGCGTGGTGGCGGTGGAGCTGATATGCGGCGCACAGGCAATTGATTTCCATCGCCCACTGGCGCCCGGGCGTGGGACAGCCGCCGCGCATGCAGCAGTACGCGCCGCAGTTCCATTCATCGAGCGCGACACATCGCTGACGCCCCATCTTGCGGCATTGGAAGCACGCGCCAATTCGGGTGAGATTCTGGCCGCGGTTGAAAAGGCTGTGGGGCCGTTGGTCCCGCGCACATAAGCATGAGGACAATCGCATGAATCGTTTTGTTCCCGGAAATATCCGCGCGCCGCGCGGCCGCGAGATGTCATGCCGGGGCTGGGCGCAGGAAGCCGCGCTGCGCATGCTGTGCAACAACCTCGACAACGAAGTGGGCGAGGACCCGAAAAATCTCGTTGTCTACGGAGGCCGCGGCAAAGCCGCGCGCAGCTGGGAGGCGTTCCACGCCATCGTCGACACGTTGCGCGATCTCCGCGACGACGAGACTCTGCTCATCCAGTCCGGCAAACCGGTGGCCGTGTTTCCGTCGCACCCCGGCGCGCCGCGTGTGCTGATCGCCAATTCACTCCTGGTCCCGAAGTGGGCCACGTGGGAGCACTTCTGGGAGCTGGAGGGGAAGGGTCTCGCCATGTACGGCCAGATGACGGCGGGAAGCTGGATGTACATCGGCACGCAGGGAATCCTACAGGGCACGTACGAGACTTTCGCGGCGTGCGCGCGCAAGGAATTTGATGCAACGCTGGCCGGGCGCATCGTGCTCACGGGCGGCCTCGGCGGCATGGGTGGCGCGCAGCCGCTCTCGGTGACCATGAACGGCGGCGTCGCGTTGTGCGTCGACGTGGATCCGTCGCGGATTCAGAAACGTCTGGATACGCGCTATCTCGACGTCATGACGGACAACCTGGATGATGCGCTCGCGCGCGCCAGCGAAGCGAAGCGCGCAAGGAAAGCGCTTTCCATCGGACTCGTCGCGAACGCCGCCGATGTCTTTCCCGAGATCCTGAAGCGCGGCTTCGAGATTGACGTCGTCACCGATCAAACCTCGGCCCACGACCCATTGAATGGATATATCCCGCAGGGGCTCGACATCGAGCAGGCGTCGGAATTGCGCAAGCGCGATCCCGCCGGCTACCTGGAGCGCTCGCGTGCGTCGATCGTCCGTCACGTGGAAGCGATGGTAGGATTCAAACGCGCGGGAAAGGTCGTCTTTGACTACGGGAATAACATCCGTGGCGAGGCGCAGGGTGGGGGGTACAAAGATGCATTTGCGTTTCCTGGATTCGTTCCCGCGTACATTCGCGATTTGTTTTGCGAAGGGTACGGTCCGTTCCGGTGGATTGCTCTTTCTGGTGACCCCAGGGATATCGCGGTGACTGACGACTTGATCCTGGAGTTGTTTCCGGACAAGCCAGCGCTGTCGCGCTGGATATCTCTGGCGCGCGAGCGGGTGAAGTTCCAGGGGCTGCCCGCGCGCATCTGCTGGCTCAAGTATGGCGAGCGGGCGCGCTTCGGCGCGGCCCTGAACGATCTCGTCGCCGCCGGCAAGGTATCCGCACCCGTGATCATCGGTCGCGATCATCTCGACAGCGGCTCGGTGGCCAGTCCGTATCGTGAAACCGAAGCGATGCGCGACGGCAGCGACGCGGTGGCGGACTGGCCGATTCTCAACGCGCTCTTGAACGCGGTGAACGGTGCGGCGTGGGTGTCTGTGCATCACGGGGGAGGGGTGGGCATGGGACTCTCGATTCACGCCGGGCTTGCCGTGCTTGTCGATGGCACGCGCGAGGGCGCCGCCAAGATCCAACGTTGTCTCACGGGAGACCCCGGCATGGGAATAGCGCGCCATGCCGATGCGGCCTACCCACTCGCAATCGAAGCGGCGCGCCGTGACGGCATCCGCATCCCGATGCTCGACGTGGAAAGTGCGAAGAAGCCGTGAGCGCGCTCTCCGCTGATCTCATTGTTACCGACATCAGCGAGCTGGTCACGCTTCGAGGGGACGGGAAACCACGCACGGGAGAAGCGCTGCGCGATATTGGCATCGTCAAGGACGGTGCGCTGGCGGCGTTTGGCGGTCGCATTGTGGCGGCGGGATCGCGCGAAGAAGTCATGCGCGCCGCCCGGCCCGCGGCTGACTGCGTGCACGTCGATGCGGGGCGGCGTGTCGTCATGCCCGGCTTCGTCGACTGTCACACGCACCTGGTGTTTGCCACCTACCGCCTGGACGAGTACGAGTGGCGGGTGGCCGGCACCCCCTATGCCGAGATTGCCGCCCGCGGCGGTGGCATCGCAAAAAGCGTCGGTCACGTGCGCGCCATGTCCGAAGCGGAGCTTCTTGCCCGCTCCACCGCGCGGCTCCACAGCGCGATCGCGCACGGTACAACAACCATCGAAATAAAAAGCGGTTACGGGCTTGACCTCGAGCATGAGATGAAGCAGCTCCGGGTGGTCCGCGAGCTGGCTCGAACCCATCCGGTGACGATCGTACCCACCTTTCTCGGCGCGCACGCCATCCCACTGGAATACCGCGAGAAGCGCGAAGATTACGTCCGTTTGCTCATCGACGTCATGATCCCCGCCGTGGTGCGGGAAAACCTCGCCGAGTTCAACGACGTCTTCTGCGAAACCGGGGCGTTCTCAAGGGAAGAAACGGAACGAATCTTGCGGTCCGGGCAACGGGCTGGACTGAAGGCGCGGATACACGCTGAAGAGCTCACCGACACGGGTGGGGCCGTCCTTGCGGCGGCGATCGGCGCGGCTTCCGCCGACCATCTCAAGAAAATTGGCCCGGAAGGAATCAACGCGATGGCAAAAGCGGGTGTCTTCGGCGTGTTGTTGCCGGGGACGAGCTTTGGGCTCCCATCGCTCGATTTTGCCCCCGCGCGCGCGATGCTCGCGGCGGGCATGCGGCTCGCCATCGCGAGTGATTTCAATCCGGGCAGTTCGACGTGCGAGTCGATGCCGATGATGATTTCCATCGCATGCTCGCACATGCGCCTCTCTCCGGCCGAGGCCATCTCGATGGCGACGTACAACCCTGCGTTCGTGCTCGGACGTGAGCGCGAAGTGGGGAGCCTGGAGAGCGGGAAGCGCGCGGACTTCGTCGTGCTGAACGCCGTCGACCATCGCGAAGTGGCGAACCATTTCGGTGTGAATCCGGTCGCGCGCGTATACGTGGCCGGAACGGCGTGGGAAGCGCCGGGCGTGTAGCAGGGCGAAACAGGGCCGACGTGAGCAAAGCACAACTCATCCGCAAGAAGGCGCTCGATCACGTTCGCGACCAGGACTGGCCGAACGCGATCAAGGAATACAAGCGCCTGGTCGAGCTCGATCAGAGCAATCCGAACCTGCACAACGAGCTCGCCGACCTTTACCTCAAGACCAGCCAGAAGAACGAGGCGTACGACGCGTTCATCCGCGCCGTCGACGAATACGTCCGCGTCGGTCTGCACAACAATGCCGTCGCCGTGTGCAAGAAGCTCCTGCGCGTACTCCCCGCGCGCCACGAAGCGCTGGCCAAGCTCGGTTTCATTCGCAGCCGCCAGGGTCTCGCCAAGGAAGCGGAAGCGTATTACCAGCAGTTCCTCGACAAGGCCGCGGGCAATGCCTTCACGCCCGAGGTGTTCCAGAAGATCGCCAAGCCTATCGTCGACGACATCGCCGATGCTCCGGCGCTCATGGAGAGGCTCGCCCAGGCCATGCTCGCTTACATGCTCGAGGAAGATGCGGGCGACGTATTTCTGAAGCTCTACGTCGTCTACGAAAAGAGCCACGACAGCGCCGGCTCCGCGCGCATGCGCGCCGAAGCGGAGAAGCTCGGCCTCTCGGCCAAGCTGGCGTCGCTCACCGTCGTCAGTCCCGACGGACGCACCGTGATCACCGAAGACAATCTATGGACGAAGTCGCACACCCAGGGCGAGCGCATCGAGCTCGACACCACATCCCGTACGACGCCGACCGGGTCCCCGGCCGCACCGGCTCCTCAGCCCGCCGGCGCGGCCCCCGGCGGCCC
>DATEHD010000401.1:0-4025 GCA_035279765.1 Candidatus Krumholzibacteriia bacterium
TCATCTTGATGGTCTTGCCGGTGGCGATGGCGTCGGCGGGAATCGTGAGTGTGTACACCGTGCCGTCATTGGCCGTGGTTTGCAGCGTGCCGCCTTCCGGTCCGACCACTTTGGAAACCGTGTGCGCGCTCTCCGTGGTCACGTGACTCGGCGCGGGCTCGGGCGCCGTGGTGCTCGAGTCGTTGCCGCAGGAAAGGAGCGAGAGGCCGAGAACCAGGGCGACACATGCAGAGCGAAGGCGTGCTGACGTCATGGCAAGTCCTGTCGTTAAGGGTGAGGCAGTGGCCAGAGACCGGCTGATCTAGAGACACACGACAGGCACGGCCGGCACACGGAATTCTGGTGGCCGGCCGGGGGGGATAGCGGTCGAGTCGACTAGGGCTTGGCCAGCTCGACGTCGTCGATGAGGAAGGAGAATGGGCCCGGTGCCGTTCCCGAGAAGAGAATGGCCTGCAGGCCGCGGCCGCTTGCATTGCTGAAGGCGCTAAAGGGAATGGTGACGTGCTGCCAATCGTTTCCGGCGGTGAAGGTCTGGATGAGCGGCATGCGCCCGGTTTCCTCGGTGAAGATCATGACGCGGTAGCTTGCACCGTCGCCTTTGGCCCAGAAGCTGATGCCCTTGGATTCGCTCGCGTTGACCGGGGCGAACATCTGCGCGCCGGGCATGACCATCGCTCCCGCCCACGGATACGCAAACGCCGTCTTGATCTCGCCGGTCACCTGGAGGGCACCCTTGGATCCGTGCGCGCCGCCGTTCACCGGTCTCATATCCGTGGTCGAGTTGCCGCCCGCCATGGCATCCGTGGATGTGATCCAACCTGCGCCGTACGCGACGTCCGTCTTGCCACTTTCGAAATCGCTCAGCATGCCGGAAACGCCGGGGGCCGCGGCTGCTTTCGCATTGGCGGCCGCGATGTTCGCGGCGTACGCCGCACGGTCGAGTGCGATCCCCGCTTTCCACACGCTCACGATGTTGCGCGTGTCCGTGATGTTCTTGGTGGGATCGCCGTCGACAAGCACGAGATCCGCGCGCATGCCGGCGCCGACGCGCCCGCGGTCGTCGAGATGAAACGCGCGCGCCGGATTGATGGTGGCCGCCGAGAGCGCCTCGAGAGGTGTGAGGCCCGCCTGCACCAGCAGCGACATCTCCTCGTGCATGCTGGCACCGTGCGCCGTGCCGGGATTGCCGGCGTCGGTGCCCGCCAGAATGGGAACGCGCGCCGCTTTGAGCTGCGCGATGGCGGCCGGCGCGGCGCTGTAATCGGGATGCGTCTTCGCGAAGCCGAAGTCCGTCGCGAGCGTTTTTGTCGTGGGCGCATCGAGGTACGGCGCGATGTGCGTGTCCGCCGCGAGTGCCGCGCCCGCTTTCTGCTGCGTGATCGACGCCAGCACGCTCAAGGTCGGGACCACGAAGATGTGGTGCTTCGCCGCGACTTTCCCGAAATCCGCGGCCGGTTGCGCGCCCACCCAGAGGTGCGCGAGGCCGTCGGCGCCGGCGTTGATCGCCGTGAGCGCGTCCTCGTAGGTGCCGATGTGCACCACCGTGACCTTGTTATTCTTGTGCGCTTCGTCAACCAGCGCTTTGACTGTCGCGGCATCGAGCGTGTCGAAATGGATGCCGTACGTTGAACCGTCATCGATCACGATCTTGATGTAATCCGATCCTTCGGCGATGCGATCCGCGACCCACTGGGGCGCATCCTCCGGCTTGGTCAGCGTGGGAATGGTGAATCCGTACTCGGTGCCATGACCGCCGGGTGCGGTGGCCAGAATGCCTGCCGAGCGCAGATCCGCCGCGTCGTTCAGCTTGCCCGCCGCTTCCTGCGCTTTGATGTCCTTGTTGTTGTCAGGCATGTTGAACATGTCGAGCTCGGTGGTGACACCGAAGACGAGCGCCTGCTGCAGCGTCGCCACCTGTCCCATGGTGTGCGTGTGCGCGTCGATCAACCCCGGAAGGAGCGTCTTGTTGGTGCCGTCGATGGCACCCGCCGGCGCATTCTTTCCCGCGCGCTTGATGGATACAATCTTCCCATCCGCCACCGCGATATCCTGGTGCTCCAGCACACCGATGCCATCGAAGACGCGGACATCATGAATGATGAAGGAGGAAGCGGGAGTCTGTGCATGAGCAGCCGCGACTCCCAGCCTCAACACACACACCCATGCCAGGATCCAAAACGGTCTCTGATTCATCGTTGACTCCCGGAAAGTTAGAAGAAGTATTTCAATCCGATCGTGAAGCCTAGGTACCCGATGTTGACGTCGTGATACCCGAGCGGGACGCGCTCGTATTGCGTATCCAGCGTGAGGGAGAAGTCGGGCCTTCCCACGTATGCGATGGAGAACAGCCCCGCCCACGTGTTGCCGTTGACGTTGTCGAAGGTCGTCGGATAGGAGCTAGCGCGCGCGCCAAGATCAAAGCCGATCGGCGCGCGGTGACGCCGTGAAAGATCGAAGCTCGCCACCGCGCCCACTTTGTAGAAGCCAACATTGTCATAGCTCTTGGCCGGATTTTCGCCGACTCCGCCCGCGACCCAGGCCGAGAGCCCGACGAGATCGTTGAATGCGTACGCGTAACGCGCGTCGATCGTGGTGAGAAGCGGCGTGTAGCTGCGCGCGAGTCCGAGCGCCGGGTCGTCGACGAATGCCTTCACATTGATCAGCGTGATGTAGGTCCTGTCCACGGAAACGCTTCCGGAAAGCTGTGACCGCTCCGTCCTGTTCAGACGAAACTCCCAGCCCAGTCCCGAAGCGCTCCCCGCGCTCAAGCCGCTCGCAAAGATCGACGCCGTGTTGTTGCCGGAGCGGGCGAGGGCACTGAAGTGCATGAAAAACCCGATCCAGTCGCGCGCGGCATAGTGGAAGTCAACGCCGCCGGTCAGAAAGAGCAGATCACCCTTCACGGTACCGATCTGCTGGCCGCTGTCGGTAAGCAGCGGCACGTCGGTCTTGATCGAGTTGCTGGATCCCACACTGAGTGTGAGCTGCGTGTTGATGAAGGCGTCAGGGATGAAGCTGGTCGGGACGAAGATGTGCTGATCCAGGGACGGCATCTGTCCGATTGCGCCGCCCTGGGCATGCGCGGCGGGCGCGGCCCCGGCCGCGAACACCGCCATCGCGATGACCGCCACAACGCGGCTAAAACAGGAAGCCGGCAACCAGGCGCAGCCCGTTGCTCTTGAAATCCGCGACATAGATATCACCCGCAGTGGTCCGTGACGAGCTGTTGAGATTCACCAGGCCCTGCATGTAACGGGCCTCCAGGAAAAGTGAATGCTTCCCGGTTGGTCGCATGTAGCCGAGTGAAAACTGGTACACCGCATCGAGGTCGTGGAAGAAAGCCTTGTTGTCGATCTTCACGCCGTCGTGCTCGACGTGCGACGTGAGCAGGGCGTCCACGCTGAAACCGCCGCCGGCGTAGAATCCCTTGTCGTCGGAATCGATCCTGAAATAGACAGGAATCGTCATCCACGTCTGTTCGACCACGAAGGTCTCCACCGAATCGGGTTTCTCGTCCTTGTTGAAGTCGATCTCGGCGCCCTTCTGCAACCATCCGGGCTGAAGGCTCAACACCACGTCGCGGTGTACGCGGTATTCGACGATGGCGGCGACACCGGTGCCGTAGTTGGCCGCGTACTCGGCATGTTCGGGCGGCACGCCGCCGAACGAGCTGCGGTTGAAGTCGACGGAAGCACCGACGCGAAGCTGAGCATGGGCGATGGCCGGCATGCACAGTATAAGGAGGGAAACAATCGGACGACGCAGGAACATGACAAGACACAAACGTGTGTTGATACGCGTCCCGGGGTGTGCCCCCCGGGAGTCTATTACTCGCCGGCCATACTGCCACAACCGCGTGGTACTATACAACCCGAGCGCAACTTAACCCCACCGAAAGGGCGCCGGATGACCATTCCACGGTCCGTGAACGCGGCCGCTGTTCCACTCGCGACCCTGCTGCTCGAGGTTCACGAGCTGCGTGTGACCTACGGACCGCGCGTCGCCGTCGCCGGCGTGAGCTTCAC
>DATEHD010000402.1:0-2521 GCA_035279765.1 Candidatus Krumholzibacteriia bacterium
GACGAGATGGCGAGTGCGCCGCGCGCGGGCGCGTCGCCGACGCCGGTTGGAAGCGTTCCGAACGAGGCCAGGAACATGTCGATGTAATCCGAACTGGTCAGCGGGCCACCGCCGAAGTCAATCGTGTTCAGGAAGAGTCCGGTGACCACGCAGCCGTTGGTGGGCCGGGCGGCCACGCTCGAGATCCCCTGGTACTTGTTGGCGTCCCCGAAACGCGCGCTCCACTGGTGAACGCCCGACGCATTGAATTGTACCAGGTAGGCATCGTCGAGGCCGGCGCTCGTCAGCAGACCGCCGCCGAAGTTGATGGCGCCCGTGAAGGAGCCGCCGAGGAACACGTCGCCCAACGGCCCCACGGCGATGCGGCCACCGGACTGAGTGCTCGCATCGCCCCATTCGGCGCTCCACTGGTGTACGCCACCGGGATTGAACTTCGCGAGGAACACATCGTACGAGCCGGCACTCGTCAAGAGGCCGCCCCCAAAATCGACGCCATTGGCGTTGGCGCCGGTCATGTAGACGTTGCCCGACGCGTCTGTGGCCAGTGCCGTCGCATACTGCGAGCCCGCGTCGCCGTAACGCGCGCTCCACAGGTGCGTACCGGACCCGTTGAACTTGGCCAGGAACACGTCGCTCAAACCGGCGCTGGTCCGCAGACCACCGCCAAAGTCCACGCTGCCGTTGATCCATCCCGCGACGAAGACGTTCCCGGAAGGATCCGTCGCGAGGCCGATGCCGCGCTGGTCGGACGCATCGCCGAAGGTATGGACCCATGGATTCAATCCGTTCGTGTCGAACCGGGCGACAAAGATATCGTTGTTGCCCTGGGATGGATAGGTGGTCCCCCAAATCTGGATGAAGCTGGAGAAGTCGCCCGTGACAAACACATTTCCGGATCCGTCGACAGCCATTTCGCCGCACGTCTTGTAATCCGGACTGAGGAAATGCTGGTACCAGATAGCCTCACCGGTCGGATCGAGCTTGGTGAGGAAGATGTCGCGCGGGCCGGTCGTACCCAGTATGAAGCCGTCGATGTCGATATCCCCGTCGAAGACTCCGTAGAGATATATGTTCCCCGCCGTGTCGAGGGCGATCGCCTCGCCGTCCGCCAGCACTCCGTTCGTCGGGGACACATGGCCGAATCGCCGGGCCCATTGATATGTGCCGGCGGAATTGAATTTCGCCACAAAGATGTTTCCGCCCCCCACCGCAAAGAGGGGGCCACCACCAAAGTCGATGCTGTTAAAGAAGGAACCCGTCACGTAGATGTTCCCGGCGGCGTCGGTGGCGACGGCATTGCCGGTCTGGGTGCCCGTCGATCCAAAACTGTGGCTCCAGAGGTGGGAGATCGCGCTGGCCGGGTGCGGCCTTGCCGTAACCAGGCCGAGCAGAAGCGCCGGGACCCATATCGCCTTATGCATGTGACCAACCCTCGCGTGGAAGCGTGGCTGTCTCCAGGGCCGTGACGACGCGTTTGCGCCGGTGGCAGGGGCGTGCAGCCACTCTATCATACAAGCGTCGCGACCCAATGTTGGTCGGCTCACCAACTTTCTTTTTTTCTTCGTGATGATCCGCATTTGATTCGTCTAACAGGCGAGACAGCCATCTCGATTGAACAAGGAGGCTGCCGTGCGCCGTCCTACGTTGCTCCGAATCTTCCGGTTTGCCGCCCTCTCGACGTGCATCGTTGGCGTCTTCGTGGTGGCGGTGTCGTCCTCGTTGGCATCCGACGGGTCCGCTTGCAAAGGCTCGCTGCTGGCCCTGTACCCGGGCACACCCGCGCCCAACTTCAGCCATGACGACGCGCCCTTTCAGCGCGGCGTGTACATAACGGCCATCAAGGACTTCGCCGTCTGCTCCATAGGATGCAGGTTACAGGTGACGGGCCTACCCCAGACTCTCAACGCGTACATCTATGCAGCAAACGGAACCACGCGCGGCGCCCTCGTCGCCTCCGGTTCGGTCGCGATGAGTGAGACCGGTAACGTGATGCATTTTGTCACGGTGAACTACACGCTGAAGGCGTGCCACGACTATGAACTGGCCTTCGCCATCCCCGTCGGAGATTCATGGGAATGGTGGGACGAGGTTGGGATCACCCCCTTTGATTCGGGTGTGCTTCGGATCCGCGATGCCGAACTCGACGGGAACCCCGGCAACGCCGCGCTGCAACACTTCGAGGTAATCGGCAGCGCCGTATCTGCATCGGCCACGCTGACCGACCTCGGCGGGCCCGGTGCCGCGCCCTACAGCAAAATGAACGACTTCGAGGAACGCGGCATCTACGTCCACACGCTGAGCTCGGGATGGTTGTCCTCGTTCGGCTTCGAGGCAAATCTCGTGGCCGGCCAGACCCTAACAGCACGCGTCTATGCGGCAACCGGAAGCACACGCGGATCGCAGATCGCGATCGGAACCTACACCGTTGCGTCGTCAGGATTGCAATGGCACGACGTGCCCGTCAGTTGTCAGCTCGTCGAAGGCCGCGACTACGACATTGCCATCACCTATGGTGACAACA
>DATEHD010000403.1:0-2287 GCA_035279765.1 Candidatus Krumholzibacteriia bacterium
CATTTCCCCTCGAAGGGCGCCTTTCTCCTGGCCTTGTTCGAACAGTACGCGGCCGTTGCGCGAGCGGGCTCCGGCGCACGTCAGGCTCCCTGGTTCATCGCCTTGACGCTCCAGTTCGCTGCCCAGGCTGCCCGGGATCCGCTGCTGCGACGCCGTCTCGCCACTGTCCTCGCCGAAGCGCCCGACGGACCCACACCCGAAAGTCAGCTCCTGAAAGCATTGGCACGCATATGGCCCGCCTGATCGATCTCAGTCACGAGATCGAGCATGGGATGGTCACGTACGGCGGACTGCCAGCGCCAGCCATCAGCGACTGGCTGTCGCGCGAGGCGTCGAAAACACGGTATGGGACCGGCACGACCTTCCAGATCGGGAAGATCGATCTCCTCGCGAATACCGGCACGTATATCGATGCCCCGTTTCACCGTTTCGAGAATGCCCGGGACATCGCGGGATACTCGCTCGAGGCGGTCGCGGATCTGCCTGGTCTCGTCGTGCGCGTCACCGAGCGGCGTGATCGGGCAATCGACGTCGCGCTGTTCGCGAAGCTCGATGTCAAAGGAAAAGCAGTCCTCGTGCACACTGGATGGGACGCGCATTGGCGCAGCGACGAATACTCCGCCGGCGGGCATCCCTTCCTCACGCGGGCCGTGGCCGAGCATCTGGCGAAGGCGGGGGCGGCACTCGTCGGGATCGACTCCTTGAACATCGACGACCATAAGGACGGCGCCCGTCCGGTTCACACCACCCTGCTGGGAGCCGGCGTCGCGATCGTGGAGCACATGACGAACCTCGGCGCGCTCCCGGATCGTGGCTTCAGGTTCTTTGCGGTGCCGCCCAGAGTGAAAGGGATGGGCAGCTTCCCGGTTCGGGCATTTGCACGCCTGGAATAGATACCGGAGAGTATCAGGGATACTAGGCGGTCCCTTGACTGAGCTAAGCACGTATCTAGGTTTGCGTTTCGCCGCCTAGAGACGCGCCAAAACGCTCTGAGGAGAAGGAATGCCGTACGTCATTGCCGAACCGTGCATCAACGTCAAAGACCGATCCTGCGTTGACGTCTGTCCGGTGGATTGCATCTACGAAGGACCGGATATGCTGTACATCCACCCGGACGAATGCATCGATTGCGGCGCGTGCGAGCCTGAGTGCCCCGTGACGGCGATCTTCCCCGAGGAAGATGTCCCGCCGCAGTGGAAGGACTACATCGCGAAGAATCGCGACATCTTCCAGAGCGAGAACCCGCCCGGCAAGCCGCAGCGCAAGGGTTCCTAAAACAGCTTCGCTAAAAACCCGTTCACCGTCGCGTTGAACGCCGCCGGCTGTTCGAGCGGCGAGAGATGTCCCGCGTCCTGAATCAGACTGAACTGCGCTCCGGGAATCGCCCGCGCCATTTCGCGCATCCCTTCAGCCGGTGTGATTTGATCAGCCGATCCGGCGACCACCAAGACTGGCGCGCGAATCGTGTCGAGCAGCGGCGTTGAATCGGGCCGCTCCCGCAGGGCATGCAGCGCCCCGACGATTCCGTCAATCTGTTGCCGTTCGATCATCGCTCTCACGTCGCGCACGACACCCTGATTTCGTTCGAGCGTCGTTCGAGACAACGCCTTGGGCACGAGCTCATCCGCGACCGCGCTCGCGCCTTTCGACCGCGCTTTCTCCGCCAGCGCGTCCCGGCCCCGTTTTCCCTCTGGCGCGTCCGCGGCCGATTTGGTGTTGCACAGAACCGCTGCGCGCACACGCTGAGGGATTTGCCGCAGCAGCTCGAAGGTCACGTAGCCGCCCATCGAGAGCCCGCACACGACCGTGGTATCAATGCCTCGCCGATCGAGCACGGTCGTGAGATCACGCGCGTAAACCGCCATCGAGTATGCGTCGCGTGACGCCGGCGCGGGCGCGGATCCGGCTCCCTGCAGGTCCGGCGCGAGACACTCCCAATCCGACAATGCGGCAACCTGATGGCGCCACATCGTGTGATCGAACGGAAATCCGTGGATGAATAGAATCGCGGGTCTGCTCATGGCCATGGGAACGTGTGCCAGAAAACGGTACGTTGTGCGTGGAAACTGGGAGACAGCAGCGCACTAAACGCTTTCGCTCCATACGTCGGATCGAGGCGGACGCCGTGCTCGAGCGCGAGCGCGCTCGCGCGCTCGCCCTCCGGCGTGGGATATCCGTAGCCTTGTCCCATTCCCTCCACCACGTCGACGCGGATTGACGAACGTGGTACCGCAAACTCGAGCCCGGCGTGCCGCATCAACGCAGCCGCTCTGCGCGCCAGCCGTAA
>DATEHD010000404.1:0-2656 GCA_035279765.1 Candidatus Krumholzibacteriia bacterium
CTGACATCGCGCCGCAGTGTGACTTCGTCGGCGATCGCGCGCGCGCACTGCGCGTCCAGATCCTCGATGCCGGCGAGCGCCCCGATCCCGCCGGGACGACGGCCGATATCGGATGGGACGAGACCCAACGCCTCGCGCGCCGCCCGGTTGAACCGGACGAGCGCGCCGTCCGCGCCTACGATGAGAATCGGGACATCGATCGCATCACCGATGCCCGCGATCTCGGCGTCGATTACGCTGGCGAGCTCAGCTGGCCGTGGCACGATACAGCTTGCGGCTCCGCGCCAGCACGGAATCAGCCACGGCGGGTAGCGACTCGCGCAACGCGAGCAGCAACGCCTGCGAACGGGGCATCTGAAATGGCGAGGGGGCCCGTTTGAGCAACCGCTGTTCGAGCACGCGCGCCTCATCCGCGCCCACGGTATCGCGCAACGCCTCGGTGACGGCGCGCTCGAGCCGGGCGTAATCCTCGACGGGAATCAGGTGCGAATGATTCTGGCCGAGCCGCGGCAGCATCTTGGCGTGGACGTCGCCATTGAAGTTGTCCATCACGAATGAGCAGAAGATGGCGATTTCGTGGTCATGGGCGAGCCGGTCGAACTGATCCTCGAGGGCCATGCTGGCCGCCACGTCGCCGCGTTCCCACAGCACGTTCACCATCTCACCCCACCAGCGCACGCGGGGGTAGCGGCCGTTGTCGCGGGCCCGGCCGATCACATCCGCGGCGAGTCCGAGAAACACCGGCGCATCCGGCATCGCGTTGCGCATGAACTGGGGCAGCAGCGTGTCGGCATCCACGACGGTGAGCTGTCCCTTGCGCTGGGTCGCATCAATGTCCACGCCCTCCGCTTCGAGGCGCGGACGGAACGCCGCCCAGTGGGCCTCGGTCGGCACGAGGATGACACCCTCCCCGTTCGCGATCGCCGCCGCGGCGAAGCGGCACACCGCGCGATTGAGGAAGGACTGGTCCTGGTAGAGTTGGACGATGTGGTCACGCGGGCCTGCGCTTGCCAGCAGGCCCCCCCACGGTTCGCGTTGATCGGATGTGTCGGTCGACTGGCGTTCGAGTTTCATGCGGGCCTCCATGTAGAGCGGAGTGGCTCGGTGTGTGAATGGCCCATCATACCCACGCTCCGAAGCGGCTGGCACTAGCCCGTTTGGTGTAGTCCTTTCGATAGAATTCCTAGTGCTTCCCAGCGGTGCATAACGGTTGCGCGGAGCGATCCCGTGACTGCAATATCGATCCAGCTGATATGACTCGCAGAGGCATCATCACCGCCGTTGCGGCCCTCGTGATCGTCGCCGGCATCATAGCCTACGCTGTCATCCCATCGCGGCATTTGTACGAGCCCGAAGTCCAAATACAACAAGAAGATTACGCCCTGGCCCGCGCCCATTTCCAAACGCGGCTCACACGCATCGCCGGCTCACCACAGCGCGACGTGTTCGCGCTGCCTGTCCCCGACTACGTCGAGGTCGTGGAGTTTCCATCGCACGGACTGCGCTTGAAAGCATGGCTCGCCGGTGCGCGGGGTCAACAGGCACAGCAGAGGCTCCCTGCGGTGATCTTCCTCCACGGCGGATTCGAATTCGGCGCTGCCGACTGGGACATGGCCGTTCCGTACTGGCAGGCCGGTTTCGTGGTTATGGCGCCGATGTTGCGCGGCGAGAATGGCCAGCCGGGGACGTTCTCCTTCCTCTATGATGAAGTCGATGACGTGCTGGCGGCCGCCGATTACCTGAGCCATGAACCCGCCGTCGATCCGGAGCACATCTATCTCGCCGGTCATAGTGCCGGCGGGACGCTGGTCTTGTTGGCGATCGAAGCGTCGGACCGGTTCCGTGCGGCGGCCGCGTTCGACGGCTCGCCCGACCAGCGCCTACTCTATGACGGGAGCGCGACCAAGCCGGGCAATCATCGTGAAGTCGTCTTCGACACGCGCGACGCCAGAGAGCTCGAAATGCGCTCGCCCCTCGCGTACGTGGCGAGTGTCAAGTCGCCCGTGCGCGTCTTTTTTAGTTATGAGGCCGCCCCGCTCAATCAGCGGTCGAGCCAGCGCTTCGTCGCCCTCGCGCGCGAGCATGGCATCGACGCGAAGGCCATCCGCGTGTGGGGCAGTCATATGTCACACGTGGCACGCGCGATGCCACAGAGCATCGCGTTCTTCAAGCAGACGCTGGGCGCCGAGGTCGCCCTGCTGCGTCCGCGAGTCGTCCCACCGGTCACGCCCAGCCTGATCGGGAACACCACATTTCGCCTCCAGGGGCACGACAGCGCACACGTGGTCGCCTTGGCGGGGTCGTTCAATGGATGGGACTCACAACATTATCTCTGCGCACGGGAACGCGGTGAGTGGCTGTGCCGACTCGATCTCCCACCCGGGAAGTACCTGTATCAGTTTGTCGTTGACCCCGGCCCGGAAGAACAATGGATGAATGATCCCGCCAATCCGGTGCACGAAGAAACCGGCAACGGTGGGAACGCATCGGTCATCGTGGTCCTCACCCCCTGACCCCCTCTCCGTTCCGGTCCTCACCCCCTGACCCCCTCTCCGTTCCGGAGAGGGGGGACGATAGGTGAGCTTCTTTTACTCATTCGAGTTCGCAACAGAGACGCATCCGCCAAATCGCCACAGGGGCTGGCGACCTTGGGGAC
>DATEHD010000405.1:0-3425 GCA_035279765.1 Candidatus Krumholzibacteriia bacterium
TGAGCCCCGCGACGCCGATCGGATGACGCTCCGACCAACCCGCCTTGTTGGGAAGCTCGCACGGCACCGCATCGCCGAAAAGACGCCGGCCTTCGCCGCCGGCCAGGTATGCGGTGTCGATGCCTTCCTGCACGTCGCCGCGCGTCTCGGCCAGCACCTTGCCCATTTCACGCGTCATGTCCCGCGCCAGGTTCTCTTTGTCGCGTGCGAGAATTGCGCCCACCTTGAACAGGTACTCGGCGCGGCGCGGCGCCGGCACCAGGCGCCACGACTTGTATGCTTTCTTCGCGGCCGCCACTGCGTCATCGACGTCGTGCGTGGATGACTCGGGAAACGTGCACACCAGGTCGTCGTTGTCGGCGGGGTTTCGATTCTCGCTCGCCTGTCCCGTCTTCGAGGGCACCCACTTCCCGTTGATGAAGTTCTGCATTTGGACGGCGGTGGCGGTGGTCTGTTTCATAAGCGTGGCGGTCCTTTCAGCGGATAAGCGTGTTATTCCACTGCACTTTAACAAAGCCCTGCAGGGAGGTCAAATTCGGCGGAAAACGTAAACGGGGCCGTACCTCGTGGGTGCGGCCCCGTTCATGAAGTATCGGCCGATGTCACGGTTGTGTGGCCGTCAGATTATGGGTCTTCGGCAGCTTCCACTCGTCGAACAGAATGTAATCCATGCTGGGTTTGAACTCGTCCGGGGGCAGGAACACCGGCGGGAAACCAAATACGACACTGCGTGCACCGACGGCACCGGGCACGTCGGCAACGCGATCCGCGAATGCGCTGGTCCAGAACGCAATCGGCTGATCGTACGTGGGCTCCAGGGTATCGAAGCATCCCAGGCCATAGATGGGCTGGAAGCACGGACGCGGTGCCGAGGGCACGTACTGGCAGAACGATTTCCTGAAATACGCCGGGTTGTAGACTTCCACGTCGAGACCACGGAGCGCGGGATCGTACCACTGGCCCGGAGCCGCGGCTTCGGGACGAAGGGGCAGGGTCGGGAAGTTGGGATCCTTGGAGCGAGCTTCACGCATGCTGTCATCGCGCGGCGATGTCGTTACCCCGCCGTGCATGCGGATAAAGTCGGCGCGGCAGTACGTATTCTTGTTACGAACCCGCTGGGTGTTCTGCACGGAAAAGTCCAGCGTCTCCAGGCACAGCTCGCGGTAAGCGAACGAGAGATCACCGACTGTCGGATCGAGCACGGGCGCGCCATCCTGCTTGCCCTCCAGCTCATAGAGCCAGATGATTGGAAAGCGCGCGCCCTTGGTGTACGTGCGACTGCACACATCCTGGACCGGGAAATTGCCGCACACCATGACGTGGCTTCCCGCCGCCATGGCCAATGCGAGCACGTTGGGCAGCACCTTGCCGGTCACCGCCGCCTGCGCGTTGTCCGGGTTCTTCGGACGATGGGAGATATAGCTGTACAGGAGCGGCATTTGTTTGTTCCGCGCCGGATCACTGTACACGTCCCAGATGATCGACTTGTACTGGGCCAGTGTCGCGAGCGGTATGAACCCGATCTTGGTGTTGACCATGTCGATGCCGGGATCAAAACCGGTGACTTGATTCAGCATGTCGCGCCAGAAACCGTCCTGCTCGGCGTCGCTGGGCCAGACCCCGCCATTGCTCCAACCCGAGGTCGGCTGTTCATCGGCGTCGTCGTCATCGACCACCAGAACGCTGCGCTCCAGCGTGAAGGGCACGATGTTCACTTTCACCTCAACACGCGAGCAGTAGCCCGAGTTGTCCATCACTTCCATGGTGAGCGTGTGGGTGCCGAAGAAGAACGTGCGCCCGGGCACCGTCGCGACGCTCAGGAACGGGGTGACATCGATTTCCCACTGCTCGGGATCGTTGAGATCCGCAATGTCCCAGCCATAGCGGTACCCGGTGATGGTACCGCCGTAATGCGCCGCCGAGGCGCGGACCTTGAACTCCAGGGGAACGCCGGCCGGGCTGTCGAGGATGGTGGTCGGCGTGGTGCACGAGGTGGTACGGATCACGCCGATGTAATCGTTGGTCACCGACATGAGCGGGCCGCTGCTGAGCGTTCCCACCTGCACGCGGCGAATGTTGCGGTTCTCATCCAGCACCGGCGTGACGGCACCCGCCTCGTCTTTGGCGCGCATGGCGTAGACATAGTTGCCATGCTCCACGACCGGCGTAGTCCAGAATTTTCCGCTGTCCTGCGGTGCCCGGTACCACACCCACGGGTACCACTCCTTCTCCGCCGCGGGTGTACGCAGGTAAGCGATGGTCTGTTCGAAGGTCTTGCCGTCGGGAACGCGAACCAGCGCCCACTGCACCGAATCCGGATCCTGGGAAATGTTCAGATCGTCGACATAGTCCTTGGCGTGCCAGCGGAACGTCGTGATGGGCGGCACTTCGGCAGGATTCAGGAAGTTCTTCACCGGGATGTCGACAAAAATGTCGGGCGACAGTGTGCGCGCCGTGAACGAGCGGTACGCCGGCTGCTTCGAGCGCAGTCCTTCCTTGTCGATGGCGCGGATGAAGAATGTGTGCGAGCGCGTGAACGTCGTGATGAGTCTCGTGGTATTCAGCGTGTCGACTTCCCGGTCGGCCGAGAACGTAAAGGTGGAATCATTCCCCGCCACCGGGAGCCAGGGCACGCCCGCTGTGTCGGCGGGCTGGAATGTCTGTCCCTGGTTATTGGCGATGAGGTACTCGTAGCCCTGTATCTCTCCGTCCGGGTCCCAACCGCCCCAGAACATCTGGACGCGGTACTTGCTCGTGGAGCCTTCGGGCGGGCCGGCCGAAAGCCAGACGGTAGGCGGCTGGTTGGGCTTGCGGGTGCCTCCGCCACCGTTGGAACACGCGGCCAACGCGGCTGCAAACATCAGCCAGATGACGATGACAATTCTCTTCATGGCGATTCTCCGCGAACCATGCGGCTGCGCCCAAATAGTGTCACGGTTGCGTTACCGTCACAAGCGGGCTCCGGGGCAGCTTCCACTCGTCGAACAGAATGTATTCCATGCTGGGCTTGAACTCGTCCGGGGGCAGGAACACCGGCGGAAAACCGAATACCAGGCTGCGGGCGCCCACGGCGCCGGGCACGTCCGCGACGTGGTCGGCGAGCGCGCTGGTCCAGAATGCAATGGGCTGATCGTACGTGAGCTCCAATGTGTCGAAGCATCCCAGGCCGTAGATGGGCTGGAAGCACGGACGCGTGTTTGCCGGCACGTACTGGCAGAACGACTGGCGGAAATACGCCGGGTTATAGACTTCCACGTCGAGCCCGCGAACGGCGGGATCGTACCACTGGCCCGGAGCCGAGGCTTCGGGACGAAGCGGGAGCGTCGGAAAATGGGGATCCTTGGAGCGCGCTTCACGCATCGTATCGTCGCGCGGCGAGGTTGTGCCCGGGCCGTGCGGGCGGATGGCATCGATGCGGCAATACT
>DATEHD010000406.1:0-6002 GCA_035279765.1 Candidatus Krumholzibacteriia bacterium
TGGCTTCGGGGCCTTCCCACACTTCAACCCTTATCAGCGCGCCACCGCGACCGGGCCGGAATCGCTCGTTCAGGATGCGGAAGGTTTCGCGTGCCAGATTCTCCGCCGTGGGCAGGAGGCTGTCGAAGGGCGCGATGTCGTTCAAATGCCGATGGTCGAAGCGGTCGTGAATTTCCGTGCGCAGCACCTGTTTCAAATCGCGGAAGTTGGCGCCCATTCCATTCTCATCCAGCGCGGAGAACGACCAGAACGCGCGCACCGTCCAGGTGTGCCCATGCAGACGATCGCACGGCGGGCAACCGGGCAGAATGTGCGAAGAGGCCAGACGGCATTCGACGGAAAGGGTGAACCTGGAGCTCAACGTTTTTGTGTGTTGGTGAGACGAGTCCGCGCGGCGGACCCGGCGAAAAGTTCCGGGGTGCGACAACTATTTGCCGTGAAGAATACTGGAATGCGCGCGGGCCGCGCAACCGATCGGGCTCCTTCGCTTGCATTTTGCGTCCCCGCCACCGTCACGGCGAATCTCGCGCCGGTGTCGGGGCGTCAACGTATCGGCCTATCTTCCAACTGCTTACACTGATGCGCAGGTCCCGGGCTGCGCGCCGCCGGTCTGGTATGCGATTCGCTTATCCGGACCGCGCCGCTCGCAGTTCTGCGGTGCCCGCACTATGAACGACAAAGTTACAGCCATAATTCAGAAGGCCTCGCAGGAGCGCAAACGCGCCCAGTTCGACCGTGCGCTCAAGCGGCTCGAAGCTGGTATTGCCGCGCACCCGGAAGAGCTCGACCTCTACCTGGAAGCGATCGATACCGCCATCGAAGGTGGAGAGCTCCTGCCGGCCACCAATCTGTTGAAGACGGTGCAGGACAAGTTTGCGCGCGAGCGCGACCGCGTGCAGCAGTTCGTGCTCGAGAAACTTCAGACTGTGCACGACCCGTCGCTGGCGCGCTGCGCGGTGGAACACGCGGTCAAGCGCCGCGATCTCGAAGGCGCGCTCGACCTCCTGGCCAGTGTGCCCGATCACACCATTCGCGAGCTTCTGAATCGCACGCGCGCCAAGGCGCAGTCGCTCAAGTCCGCGGCCGGTGGCGGCTATGCGCTGCGCGGCGAAACTGTCGTCAACGAGCTCACCAACGCCATTCTGTCCATTCGCCTGGGCAACCTGAAAGATGCAATGGCCACCTTCGTGACCGTTGTCGAAGACAAGTCCGTCGAGCACAAGAGCGTCGAGTCCTTCCTGGCCGCTTTGGCCGGCAAGAATCCCAAAGCAGGACGCATCCGTTATGCACGCGGCTGTGCCATGCGTGTGGGCGGCAGCGAGATCGAGGCCATCCAGTTGTTCGTAGAGGCGGCGCGGCTGGAGCCCGCGTGCGCAGTGAACTGCATCGAGCAGCTGCAGGCGATGCTGGAAGGTTCGAACCACCCCGGCAAGGTTCGACGTGCGCTCGCCGAAACCCAGCTCCTGAAGGGTGATCTCGATGACGCGGCGCAGACGCTGCGCGAATATCTCAAGGACCACACCGACAACGCGCGCGAAGTAATCATGCTGCTGCGGCCGTACATCGAGCCGTCCGACCAGCTCAACGCGTGCACGTGGCTCGCTCTCGAGCAGGCGCTTTCACTCGAACAGTCTTCGCTCCTGTTGGAGCTGATGCGACCGCTGCAGGCCAAAGGCCACGGCGTCGAGCTGTTCCAATGGCTCGAGGAGCATGAGCTCCCGCTGCCGCCACCCGACATCGCGATCTTTCACGCGTCGCTTGCCATCGAGGCGAAAGAATATGAACGCGCCGTCGACATGCTCGACGACGTGTGCACCGCGTCGCCGCAGGACATTCCGGCCGTGGTCGCGCTGATCGACAAGCACCGCAACGACGACCATGCCATCGACGTGCTGCACATGAAGTATTCGCCGCGAGAAGTGGTGCGCCGCAAGTCCTCCGCGTCCAATGAGGACGCAGAGTTCCAGAACTTCGAACCCAATGAGTTCAAGCTGGAGACGAGCTCGGGAGTGGTGACACCGCCCTCATCGCCCGGGAAAGAAATACCCAAGCCGCGCTTCAACTCGTCGCCGTTTTCCAGCGGCGCAAAGCAGACGGCGCGGGACGACACGCCCATGATCGAACGCACCGAGCTCTCGCTCGACGACGATGCGCCCGCGACGCGTGCGGAAGAGGAGCCCGCGCGTGCTGCGGCGCCGTCATCGTCTCCATTCGGGGAAATCGAAATCATCGAAGAGCACGTGACGAACGTGGCGCAGAAGCTCTACGAGGCGGGCGCGGCGGTCTTCTTCCATATTGATGACGAAGCGAGCGCGGAATCGGCTGTTGCGGAAGACGCGCCGGGTGACGCCCCCGCTGCAACGGCGGAAGCACCGGGGGCAACGCCCGCTCCCGCGGCGGCGCCGGCTGCCAAGGAAACCTTCGAGCAGCGTTACGCGCGCTTCTCCAAGGGCGAGCTCTCCAATGCGGCCGTGCTCGAGCTCCTGGCCGAAGCCGTCGAGGATGGTCGCGCCGACGAGCTGCACGAGCTGCTCTGCTTCGAGCCCGAAACCGGCGAGGAACATTTTGCCCGGTATTACTACCAGGCCGAGTACCACCTCCTGTCCAACCGGCCCCTGCAGGCGCTCGAGATTCTGGCGCGCCTCGACACGCCGGATCTCGAAACCGCGCACAAGCAGCGCGTCTGGTACAAGATCGCGGTCGCGCAGCGCATGACGCACAACTACGAGGGCGCGGGCGAAACGCTCGATCGCCTCGTCGAGCAGTTCCCCGGGCGCGAGGATTTCGCGCGCCTCAAGCGCCGCAACCAGGAGCAGTTCATCGAGACGCAATCGCTCGCGGTGATGACCCTGGAAAAAACTTCCTCCCTGGATTGAGAACGGCGCGCGACAGCGCGCGTGCGGTATGAATCGTCCCGGACGCTTCATCCCGGGCACAAAACCTGCTTGGAACAATCGAATACCTCGAATTCGACGATGCTCTGTTTCTTTTCGTTTCGCGTGCAAGGAGCTCCATCATGAAGATCTGTCCGTTCATGTCGCACATGCTGGGCAACGAGCCCAATGTCCTCGAGGTCGGCTCGTCGGAAGACGATCTCGGCCACGGCGAAGACTCTCACGGCGGCGTCGGCGTCAAGTCGAGCCGTGCCACCGGTGTCAAGGAGTCGAAGCCCGCGGCATCCCATCTCTACTGCCTGCGCGACACGTGCCGCTTCTACCGCAGCAAAGACGGCGACTGCACCTTCGACGCAATTCTCGAGAGCGCCAACCGCGCCGGTGATTCTGCGGCCGCAGTGCAGAAGGAAGCGTCGTCTTCGATTGCGCGCGAGCTCGACAAATTCTGGAAGTTTCAGACCAAGAGTGCCGCGGAGCTGATCTCGTCGTTCGGCGAGGTCGAGAAGCGCCAGGAGGAATCGCTGGCCAAGATCGCGCACGAGCTCGAGAACAAGATTACCGAGCGCAAGAGCGACGACGAGAGCCTCGGCTCCCTTCGCGACGGTATCGCGAACATCAAGGACACGATGGAGGCCCGCAACGAAGGTTTCGAAACGCTGAGCACATCCGTGTCGGACCTCGTGCTCGGCTTCGAGGACAGCATCAAGTCGATCAAGGATCAGTGGACGACGCTCACCGGGCAGCTCGCTGCCCTGGAAGCGCTGGCTCCGCGCATCGAGCGTATGGAGTCGGGATTGACCAAGACCGTGGAAAACATCGACAGGCTCGAACGCAACTGGGCCGAGATGATGGACGTCGTGCGGACGCGCAGCGAGGCGGAGAAGAAGAAAGCCGAGGACACCGTCGCGGAGAAGCAGGGCAACCGCCGCGAAGCGATGAAGTTCAACAACCTCGGTGTGACAAGCTTCCACAACGGCCACCTCGAGCTCGCGCGCGACCAGTTCCTCGACGCCGTCAAGCGCGACCCGTCATTCGCGGAGTGCTTCAACAACCTCGGCCTCGTGTACACGGATCTGGGCGAAGAGGCGAAAGCCGCGGCCGCTTTCCTGAAGGCCATCAAGCTGAGCCCGGACCTCCACGCCGCGTACAACAACCTCGGCTACGTTTATTACAAGCAGGGGAACTACGAGAAGGCGATCGAGATGCACCAGGAGGCCGTGTCACGCAGCGCGAGCAATTCGTCTGCGTACACCAACCTGGGCAACGCGCACTTCAAGATGGGCCACAAGGACGAAGCTCGCCACGCCTGGAAGAAGGCCATCGAGCTCGACCCCGCCAACGAGAAAGCACAACGCAGCCTCAAGACTCTGGGCGAATGAAAAAAGGCCCGCATCGGAAGATGCGGGCCTTCTTTTTTCCTACTGCGCCTGCGCGGAGGTTTGCCGACGCGCGACCGGACAACGTGCGCTGAGTACGCGAACCTCTGCTACCAACAAACACGATGCCCGTACCGGCGGCGATTTCGCAGGTACGGGCATCCGTGTCTCGAGTATGGCCAACTAGACCGGACCTAGGCAGCCTCTGCCGCGGGCTGCACTGCGCCACGTTTCTGGCTGCGCAACACCGACTTTGCCTGCGGTCCCTTCGGGCTGTCCATCAGCTCGTATTCGACGACTTCGCCTTCCGCCAACGTGCGGTAACCGTCATCGCGAATCTCGGAGTAATGGACGAAGATGTCCTTCCCACTGTCTCCGACGATGAATCCGTAGCCCTTGTTCTCGTTGAACCATTTCACCTTACCAGTAATACGCAAACGGCGTCCCCCTTTCCGTAAAAACAGCAATCCATCGCGACGGCGTTGCGCGCGATGGATCCGGCTGGGTTATCGGTCACTGGTTGCAAACACTGTGAGTCAATCCCTTGCGTGAGACTCGCTGATTTTATCACAGACCTCCGCTCCACGTCAAGACACCACGTGGTGTTTGCCGCATGAGAACGCCGCTCTCCACCCTTCCCGGAAACCACAGAGGACGACCGGGAAGCGCCGTGTGAGTCTGTTGGTTGACGCCGGGACAGGGTCTGCACTTCCTGCCCTTCGTGACCCCTTTCGCGCCCTTCCCGGCGCGCCTCCCGGCATGGAACTTGCCCTCCTTTCTCCTTTGCGGACAACGTGTTTTGTCATCGTCCGCGGGAGCGTCGGCGTCGTGAGAATTCAGGTTCCGCATGTGGCGATCATCACCGAGACGAGCGAGGTCACTCGCGCGGCGCTCGATGATCTGATCCGCCGCGGCCTTGAAGTGAGCAGCACGCGCCCGTGTGCGCTGGAGCTCTGCGACGAGACCACGCAGCGCTTCCTCTTCCTGCGTGAAGGACAGATCTACGCTGCAGCCGAGGTGAGCGGCGGCCAGGTCGCGCCGGCCACGATCAGGGATTTCCTGATCGGCTCCACCCACATGAGTTTTCCGCGCGCAGCGCTCCTGGAGCTCAACGCCCGCATTCTTCATTCGCTTCTCGTCATCGCGCAGAAGAAGCCGGCGCTGCGCGTGATGACGAACCTTGTCGATCTCGACGAGCTCCTCGATCGCATCGAAAAAGAAGGCAAGAGTGCGATCGTGTGCGCGTCGCGCGACGAATACCTCGCGGTGCTGCGCTACGAGAAGGGCAAGACTTCGGGCAGCTTCCACGGAAAGCTTTCCACCACGCCGCGGGAGGGCACGCCGCGCGACGAGTTCCTGGTCAACGTGTACACGCAGGCGGCGGCGCACCCGCTCACGGTGAGCCTGTACGAAGACTTCCT
The DNA here is from genome assembly GCA_035279765.1 of Candidatus Krumholzibacteriia bacterium. GTDB lineage: Bacteria > Krumholzibacteriota > Krumholzibacteriia > WVZY01 > JAKEHA01 > JAKEHA01. The sequence goes on from DATEHD010000406.1 coordinate 5,692, forward strand.
GGTTTCCTACGCGAGCGACGCGCGCAACGTGCCGCCTTCTTTTGGCGGACGCTTCGACGACCTGTTTCTTTCGAAGCCGCCCGTCCTCGTACTGCGCCTCAAAGACCGCGAAGTCGGGCGCTGGGAGATGGACCGCGCGCGCCTGCGCGTGGGCCGCACGCCCGACAACGACATTGTGATCGACAACCTCGCCGTCTCGCGCCTGCACGCGCTCATCGAAGAGGAGAAGGGCGAGTACTTCATCAAGGATTGCGACAGCCTCAACGGCACCGAGGTGAACGGCGAGCCTGTGAAGCGCCGCCGCCTCGAAG
>DATEHD010000407.1:0-5798 GCA_035279765.1 Candidatus Krumholzibacteriia bacterium
ATCAAGGCGTTCGTAAGCCCAATTCCGGAGTACCCTTTCCCCGTTTTGGAATGAGCAGCCGCATTCCGCCGACCTCCACCGGTCAGTCCGCCGTGCGCGCCGACCGGGCCGCCCCGCCGGCTGTCCCCGGGAAGTTCTCGCTGTCGCAGCTGGCGCGCTTTGCCGCCGTCGGCGTCCAGCTGGGGCTGCTCGCCCTCATCATTCGGACCTTCGATATCGAGAGCGCCGCCTTCTTCCGCGTGATGGAGGTGGCGTGCGTCGGCTTCGTCATCAACCACTTTGCACCGTCGCGGTTCCGGCTGCCCGTCTTCGCGCTTCTCTCGCTGGCGGGAATCTACTGGGTGATGGGGCGGACGAACGCGGTGCAGATTGTCGCGCTGGGACTGGTTCTCATCGGCCTCACGCGTCTTCCGATTCGCTTTGGGTGGCGGGTCGCACTCATCCTCATTACGGGCGCTGCCTTTGCCGGTATGCGCGTGAGTGTTTTTCACACGCCGGTCTCCAACGCGATCTGGCCCATTTTCGGCGCCATGTTCATGTTCCGCCTCATTGTGTACCTGTACGACCTGCACAATCACGCGGCGCCGGTGGGGTTGTGGCGCTCGCTCGCGTACTTCTTCATGCTGCCCAACGTGTGCTTCCCGCTTTTCCCGGTGGTGGACTACAAGCACTTCTGCCGCTCGTACTACGACAGCGAAGACACGCGCATCTATCAGACCGGCGTCGAGTGGATGTTCCGCGGTGTGGTGCAGCTGATTTTGTACCGCTGGGTTTACCAGCGCATGGTGGGGCCGGAGTCGGTGGTGACGTCGCTCGACGCGGCCAAGTTCGTGGTCAGCGCGTTTCTCATGTACCTCAAGATCTCGGGCAGCTTCCACCTGATCGTGGGCATGATGCACCTGTTCGGCTTCAATCTCACGCAGACGAACAACCGCTATTTTCTCTCGCAGAGCTTCACCGACTACTGGCGTCGCATCAATATTTACTGGAAGGACTTCCTCCAGAAGGTCTTCTTCAATCCGATTTATTTCCGGCTCAACAAGCGCATGGGCGCCACGGCGTCGCTGATTGCGGCGACGCTGGTCGCGTTCTTCGTGACGTGGGCGCTGCACTCGTACCAGTGGTTCTGGATTCGCGGCAAGTTTCCCGTCGTGTGGCAGGACATCGTGTTCTGGTCGATCATGGGCCTTTTGGTGCTGGGGAACATGCTGTGGGAGAACAAGCACGGCCGCCAGCGCGCGCTGAAAAAGAAGATCTCCGCACGCGACGAGCTGATGCTGGCGCTGCGCACCGTCGGCACGTTCATCGTGATCTGCTTCTCGTGGGTGATCTGGTCGAGCGAGTCGATCGGCGAGTTCGGGATGATCCTGCGCAAGCTGGTGCACTTCGACGCGAAGTCATTGGCCTGGATTGTGTCTTCGCTCGCGGCGCTGGGCGTGATCGCGGTGCTGGTGGCGCGCAGCGAGCGCGCGCAGCTCAGCGGCGGGCTCGCAAAGCTCAAGAAGCCCGCTCCGTTCTGGGGGCCGGCCTACCAGGTGGCGGCGTCGTGCGTCGCAATTCTGTTTATTGCCTACGCGCCGCTCCGCCTCCACGTCGACCCGCGCGTGAGCAACGTGGTCGATAATCTCAAGACGTCGAGTCTCAATGCGCGCGACAAGCAGATGCTCGACCGTGGTTACTACGAAGATCTCACCAACGTGGTGCGCTTCAACTCGGACCTGGGCGATCTCTACAACCAGAAGCCGCCCAACTGGGATCGCTGCTGGGCGCTGCACGCGGTGAGCGGTTTTCCCAACTATGAATTCGTGCCCAACAAGCACGTGTGGCACAAGGGTGCCATGATGACAATCAATCGCTGGGGCATGCGCGATCGCGATTGCGAGCTCAAGGGCGCGCCGGGGACGTATCGCATTGCGCTGACCGGTGCGTCGCACTCGATGGGGACCGGCGTCGAGGATCCCGATGTGTTCGACAACCTGGTCGAGGACCGGCTCACCGCCGAGCACGCGTCCACCGATCACAGGCGCTACGAGATTCTCAATTTCTCGGTGAGCGGATACGGGCCGATCCAGAACCTGGCCGACCTCGACAAGCGCATCTTCCCGAAGTTCGAGTTCAACGCGCTCATGTTCACGTCCATCGACGACCTGTACTGGGGAGTGAAGGACCTTGTCGATGTGACCACGCACGATCTGCCCATGCCGTATGAACCGCTGCGCGCGTTCGTGAAACAGGAAGGGCTCACCAAGGAGAGCTCGTTCGCCGAATGCACACAGAAGCTCAACCCGCACGGCGAGGAGATCCTGGCCTGGGTGTACGGCGCCATTGTGCAGCGCTGCCGCGAACACAACGAGACACCGTTCTTCGTGGTGGTGCCGCACACGGGTGCCACCGACGCGGTGGTGGAAGCGCGCGTCGACAAATCGATCGAGATTGCGAAGACCGCCGGGTTCACAATCATCGACTGCCGAAAAGCGTATGATGGGCTCGCCCCCGAGAAGCGCTGGATCGCGCCGTGGGATTCGCATCCGAATACGCAGTGCCACAAGATGCTGGCACAGACGCTCTACGACAAGATCAACGAAGCGGGGCTGTAGCGCCTCGCGCAACGCAAAGGACCACGCATGGACCGCCAGGGAATACACGATACGGTGAAGAGCTTCATCCTCGAGCAGTTTTTGCCCGGTGAGGATCCCAACGAGCTGACCGACGATACGCCGCTCATGACGACGGGGATTCTCGATTCGCTGGCCACACTCAAGCTGGTCACATTTCTCGAGGAGAAGTTCAACATTGCCGTGGAAGCGCACGAAGCCGACGCCGAAAACCTGAACACACTCGAGCTCATCACCGACCTGGTGGCGCGCAAGAACAAGTAAACGTGAGCCCCACTCTCCAGCAATACCTCGACGACGCGGTGGCGCGCCACGGAGAGCGCACGGCGATCCGCGAGGCCGACGGCTCCACGATCACGTACGCGGACCTGGGCGCGCTCAGCGACCGCTTGCGCGATCGGCTGGTTGCGCTTGGTGTGAAGCCGGGCGACCGGGTTGGGATTTATCTGCGCAAGTCGATCGACACGGTGGCGTCGATTTTCGGCGTGTTGAAGACGGGGGCGGCGTACGTGCCTGTCGATCCCTCGGCGCCGGCGGTTCGCAATGCGTACATCCTCGGCAACTGCACCGTGAAGGTGGCGATCACGGAGCGGGTGTTCGAGGGCGCGCTCTTGAACCAGCTCAAGGTGGAAAACGCGAACCCGCACCTGATTGTGATGGCCGCGTCCGGGGGCGGCAACGGCCTGCGGGCGGCGCTGGACGAATACGATCGCGCACAACCGGCGCCGGTCGCTGCCACGGTGCACACGAACCCCGACGACCTCGCCTACATTCTCTATACCTCGGGCTCGACCGGGAAGCCCAAGGGTGTGATGCTGACGCAGCGCAATGCCACCAGCTTTGTCGACTGGTGCAGCGATACTTTTGCGCCTCTCCCCGACGATGTGTTTTCGTCGCACGCGCCGTTTCACTTCGATCTCTCGATCCTGGACATCTACACGCCGCTCAAGCACGGCGCGACGCTCGTGGTGATCCCGGAGGACGTGGGGAAGGAGCCGCAGAAGCTCGCCGCGCTGATTCACGATGCCAAGATCACGATGTGGTATTCGACGCCGTCGATCCTGAGCCTGCTCGTCCAGTACGGAAAGCTCGAGGCGTACGACCTCTCGCGCATCCGCGTGGTCAACTTTGCGGGGGAAGTCTTCCCGATCGTGCACCTGAAATCGCTACACGCGATTCTGCCCGCGCCGCGCTACTTCAACCTCTACGGCCCGACCGAGACCAACGTGTGTACGTTCTACGAATTGCCTCCGCAGATTCCGGCGGAACGCACGGATCCGTTTCCGATCGGCAAGGTGTGCGCGCACCTCGAGGCAGTTGTGGTCGACGAAAATGGGAACGAAGTGGCTCGCGGCGAGAAAGGCGAACTTTGTATTCGGGGTGAGTCGGTGACCCCGGGCTATTGGAACCTGCCCGAACAAACCGCCCATGCCTACCTGGTCAACGGACCGCGCGCGACCGCGACGGGAGCGCCCGCAAACCAGCGCTGGTACCGGACCGGCGATATCGTCACCGAGACAAACGACGACAACTACATTTATGCCGGCCGCCGGGACCGCATGGTGAAGAAGCGCGGCTACCGCGTCGAGCTGGGCGAGATCGAATCGTGCCTGTATTGTCATCCCGACGTGCGCGAGGCCGCGGTGGTGGCACTCCCCGACGAAGCGCTGGGCATGAAGGTGCGTGCGCACCTCGCCACGCGCGACGGCAACCGGATTTCGCTCATTCAGCTCAAGGCGTTCTGCTCGCAGCATCTCCCCATCTACATGGTGCCGGACGTGTTCAGCTTTCACGCCGAGCTGCCCAAGACTTCCACCGAGAAGACCGATTATCAAACGCTCATGAAAATGGAGTAGCCCCGTGGATTTTTCGTGGTCGCCCGAACAGAACGAATTGCGTGAGAGCGTCGCCAAGTTTGCGCGCGAAGAGCTGAATCACGCGCTCGAAGAGCGCGATCAAAAAGGTGAATTCAACCGTGATGGCTGGCTGAAGTGTGCAAGCATGGGAATTCACGGTCTTCCCGTGCCGACTGAATACGGCGGTCTCGGCATGGACGCACTCACCACCGTGGGTGTGCTCGAGAGCCTCGGCTACGGCTGCCAGGACAACGGGCTGTGTTTCTCGATCAACGCCCACATGTGGACGCTCGAAACGCCGCTCATGGGATTCGGCACCGAGGCACAGAAAAAGAAATATCTCCCCAAGCTCACCAGCGGCGAGATGATCGGCGCCAACGCGATGTCGGAGCCCAACTCCGGTTCGGATGCATATAGCATCGCGTGCACCGCGACGAAAAAGGGCGACCACTACCTGCTGAACGGCGGCAAGGTGTTCGTATCCAACGGACCCGTCGCCGATATCTACCTGGTTTTTGCCACCATCGATCCGGCGCTCGGCCCCAACGGTGTGACGGGATTCCTCGTGGAACGCACCGCTCCGGGGCTCTCGATCGGAAAGCACACCAATAAGATGGGCATTCGCACCTCGCCCATGTGCGAAGTGTTTTTCGAGGACTGCGCGGTGCCGGAGGCAAATCGTCTGGGCCGCGAGGGCGCGGGGAAGATGCTCTTTGCGGATTCGATGTCGTGGGAGCGCGGGTGCATTCTGGCCAGCGCCGTGGGTGCGATGCGCCGGCTGCTCGACAGGTCGCTCCAGTATGCCAACGAGCGCGAGCAGTACGGCCAGAAGATCGCGAAGTTTCAGCTCGTGCAGACGAAGCTCGTCGACATGAGTATTCGCCTGGAGACGGCGCGTGCCCTGCTCTACAAAGCGGCCTGGCAGAAATCACGCGGCCGCAGCAACTACCTCGAGGCCGCCATGGCCAAGCTCTACATCAGCGAGTCGTGGATTGAATGTGCGCGTCACGCCATGCAGATTCACGGCGGCTACGGCTACATGGTGGAATACGGAATCGAGCGCGAACTGCGCGACGCACTGGCCAGCACGCTTTACTCCGGAACGTCCGAGATCCAGCGCACAATCATTGCGCCGCTGTTGGGGCTGTAGAACCTCTGCTATAACTAGAACGTCTCGTTCATCGACAGCTCCCACGAGTGCGAGCCGCTGAGCCCCCAGCCGTGGTCGATGCACAGCTTCGCGCGTGAATGCTTGTTGAGCCGGAAGAGCAGACCGAGGCCGGCGCCGGGGTTGGGATTCTCAAAGTTGCTCGAAGTTGTCTCTTTT